>CAYYOX010001026.1:0-1882 GCA_964473065.1 uncultured Planctomycetaceae bacterium
TTGCGCATCGCCATCTGGATGGAGTTAAACGCCCCCCATGAGATGCCAAACATGCCGACCTTAGCTGTGGACCATGGCTGTTTCGACAGCCAGTCGATGACCACTTCGCCATCTTCCTGTTCCTGATCTGTATATTCGTACTCGATCAGTTTGCCTTCGCTGGTGCCGGTGCCGCGGATATCCACACGTACAACGACGTAGCCTCGCGCGACAAAGTATGAGAACAGCGCGAACCGGCCTTTGCGGCTTTCGTCTTTTCGATAAGGCAGATATTCGAGCAGCACAGGGAATTTGGCTGTAGCTTCTCGATCTGCCGGCATGAACAGACTGGCTGCCAGCCGCACGCCATCGGGCATCGGAATCCAGATCTCTTTGATCTCGATGCCCTCATGCGTGACGTCGGGGAGCCTTGACTGGCTGTTGGCTACCGTTGAGATCGTGAGTAACCCCAGTGTGAGCGTGATCCATAAACAACCCCGCCTCAACATTTGCACAGCATGAATTCCCTTCGTGATCTTCACGATTTTCCTCCTCCGAGTTCAACGTCTACACTCTGAGATACCGCACGCATTACCCGACCCTCAAGCCATAGGCCTATCGGCGCGCACGAACAGCCACAACCCAACGCCGATCATCGCAAACACCGATCCGGTCGCAAGCGCCGGCACCCAGCCATATGCCTCGGCTGTGATCGGAACGAGAAGAGCCCCGATACCGCCCACAATATTCCCCCCGGTGTTCATGACTCCTGTGGCGGCTGATGCGTGTTTGCCGGACACTGAGATCGCCGCCGCCCAGTATGCTCCCTCAGTGAGCTGGGTACATCCGAAGCTTAAGGAAAGCAACACTACGGCCAGATAAGGATTCTTGGCGGTGGCACCCAGAAAAAGAAGACCGGCAGCAAGACTGAGACCGGCGATGCCGGGGATTCTGCACCCCCAGCGGGGACCGATGCGTTTGCAGAGGCGATCGCACCAAAGCCCCCCGACGCTTGCAGCGACTGCACCGACCATCCAGGGAGCTGCGGCAAAGTAGCCTCCTTCCAGGATCTCGAACTGCCGAACATCGACGAGGTAGATAAAGAACCAATTGAAGAAAATATAGAAGACGTAGTTCATGCAGAAATAGCTCGCGGTCAGCAGCAAAATGTCTCGATTTTTAAGCACCCTCTTCCAGGCTGTTCTGTCGTCGACAGCCTGTTCCGGAACCGGCCGGCCGGAGTTGATCAGGTCCAACTCGCGCTTGCTGACCCCCGGGTGATCGGCCGGGTTGTCTCTCGCGTACCACCACCAGATCCCGGCGATCAGAAACGCCATGGGCGCCGTCACGAGAAAGGACTCACGCCAGCCGAATTTCTCCATCAGCCAGGCGACCAGCGGTGCCGTGACGGCGGCGCCCAGGGTCAGCCCGGTGCTCCCCAACCCGTTCGGGAATGCCCACCCCGACACCGGGAACCATTTTCCGATCGTTCCACCACCGAAAACTGGGAACAAGGGTGCCTGTGCGACGCCGATCAGGAATCGCAGGCCGATGAGGGCGGCAAGGATGAAGGTCGTGGACGCGAGGGCCGTTCCGGGTACCAGGCCCATGGCCAATGTCAGGATCCCCCATAATACGGCGATGAAACTGAGGGCCCGACGGGATCCCACCCTGTCACCGAAAACGCCGCCCGGAAACTGGAAAATCGCGTATCCCCAGGCAAAGGCCGAAAAGACCATACCCAGCTGGATCTTGGACAGGCCGAGATCGTCCATGATGTTTTCGCCGGCGATGGACATGTTTGTCCGCAACACATAGGCCACGAAGCTCGCCACGAACAGGAGCGCCAGGATCACCCAGCGAACATGGCTGCGTTGAGGTTCAGAGGAGGCTGCACCGGTGC
>CAYYOX010001027.1:0-1876 GCA_964473065.1 uncultured Planctomycetaceae bacterium
CCTCTGGGGCACCGCTGCGCTATGCCCCAGCCACCCTCATCGCTGGTTTTCTACAAAGCACTCCCGTCCCTTTTTTCTCTTGTAACGGTCATCTGGTCTGTAACGGCAATTAGTTCAAGGAAAAGGGAAACTGGCTACTGGGGGTCAAGGCCAGCAACTCGACCGTTGAGGCCTGCAAGTATTCGCGTGCGTCCCAATTCATTGGAAATGGTGTAACACGTGACGTAGTCTTGGGAGACTGGACGGTAGTATCACACCGTTCTATTCAGAATCTGAAGGTCATTCATCAGCCACATGGAGTGACACATGCGTTGCACATACTTGATTCTCGTGGCTATTGCCATGCTCATCGTCCTCGGTTGTTCCGACTCAAGCGACCTTGAGAAGGCTCGGCAAGAGGCCAAGACGGCAGCGGCTGAAGTCGAGAAACTACGAACGGAGTTTGAACTTGCCAAACTGAAGGCCGAAAGGGAACTGGCGGACGCGAAGGCCAAGCAGGCGGCGTCAGAAGCCGATGCAGACACATCCAAGGCAGCGCTTGGATTCATTGGCATGCGTGATTTGCCAGCAGTACGTCAGCCTGGCCCGGAGTGGACGCCCCAGGAGTTGCTCGCCGCCTATTTCAACGCACCGTCGTGGCTTCATCGAGTGCCGCTAGTCAAAGATTGTGAGCGTGTCAAGCCTCTGATGAAGTCCCACTACGGAACTGCTCGAATCAAGCCAATGGAGTTTGAAGTCTTACGACTTGCGCCAGAGAGTGCAGAAATTGGGAATACGCTCACAGCAACGGTCAAATTGGCGACCGATACCACAGATTACATGATATTTAGGTCGGCGGAAGGTTACCGAGTTGATTGGGAATCGAGTAGAGAGAAGTGGCTTGCTGCGGAAGAGGCTCGTTTCAGAGAAGCACATGGTCTCGTCAATGCTTCCGTACATGCCAAACTAGTGAAGCAAGGACAATCTGGGAACTTCCCGGAACTCACTTTTGAATTCACTAACCACTCGGATGCATATCTTGCGAATGCCACGATTGAGGTTACAGCGTTCGGGAAGAGTGGACGGTACCTCCAGAAGGGCTTGTGCTTTGTTAGAGATCTTCCGCCAGGGAAGTCCACATTCGAGTCTATAACCCTTGTTCAAATTGCCCCGTCTGACCTCAAGACGTGGAACATGAAAATGAGCCAGGTCAGCATCCAAACAAGAAGTGGGGGCACAGAGTCTGCTGACAAGTATTTCGAGTTGAAGGAAATAGGTAACACTTCAGCCGAATGGGGAAAAAAGGGGAAAAAGAAAAAAGGGGCCGGGAGTCTAATTTCGGTATTCGGTCTGCGACACGGGGTCGTCCGCGTGGGCGAACGGTTCGGTCGAACTCTAGTCTCACAATGATTCGTTTGCATCAGGCTTCGCCGGATGGGCCGATTTGGAGCGGTTCTTGACGAAACTGGCAAGATAAAGAATCCCGACGTCTCAGTTCTCCTTCATTCTTTATTTTCCCTTTGTTTTCTCGTCATAACGTCGAAACGGTGCGCCAGGTGTGCCGCAAACAATACCGGATTATCCTTGCTGATGGCGACGAGCATTCGCAGCTCCCGCAAGTCGAGAACGTGCAGCATCGCACCTGACTGCTGTGAAGCATTGAGGAGCTGTGCCCCCACACGTCCCCAATCCAGGCCGGGCAGCATTTCCGACACAATCACCACTCCCTGACGGATCGTCCCGACCGTTGGCGGCAATGTGATCACGGAATCGCTTCTCGTCACGAGCGGCAACCCGCTCGCCACATTTCGCATCGCGCCAACAAGCTGGTCTATCCCTTTGTCTATCTTCTTCTTGCCACTCTTGATCAGCGGCTCCCCAGATGAGAGCATCTACT
>CAYYOX010001028.1:0-1867 GCA_964473065.1 uncultured Planctomycetaceae bacterium
ATTACATGCCCGTCTCACAGGCATTTGTGCCCATGTCGGTCATTGAGTGACTCACATCCGCGTCGAGAAAGCATCACCAACTAGCCAAGAACAATCGTCAAGGGAGATTCCAATGATCTGTAAGCGACATGTTGCGGTCTGTTTGAGCCTCGTGTTCCTGCTCAGTGCAGTTGTCGCCCCGTGGGTTGCTGCGGCCGCGGCCGATCCCGTCATCACCGCCGAGCAGATCGAAGCCGACTGGCTGCGGCAGGAAGTCGTCCGCCACTTGTCGGCCAAGCCGAAAGGAACCACCCGGCAAGATGCGGCCGGAGCGGTCGACGGTGGGAAGGACGGCCGGTTCGGCTTCCATACCAGCGCGGATCAAACGCCTTGGTGGCAGGTCGACCTGGGCAAGTCGCTGCCGCTGGACCGTGTGGTGATCTTCAACCGGTGCGACGGCAACGTGCAGGCGCGAGCCGCGCGGATCATGGTGCTGCTCTCCGACGACGGGCAGACCTGGAGCGAAGCCTACAAGCACGACGGAACCGAGTTCTTCGGCCAGACGGACGGCCGACCGCTGTCGGTCTCGCTCGACGGGGCCAAGGCCCGGTTCGTGCGGCTGCAATTGCCCGAAAAGCAGTACTTCTGTCTCGACGAAGTGGAAGTCTATCGCGTCGGCGCCGATCAGAATGTCGCTTTACGCCAGCCGGCCGATCAGTCGAGCTACAGCCAATGGTCTACGTTCAGCCTCGCCGTCAACCGGAACATGCCCGAGCCGACCTATCGGATCGAGCAGGTGGTCCAGCGCGGACTGAAACTGGCCGACGACTTGCGGCAATCGGGCGTGGCCGTCGAGCAGTCAGTGGCAACTCTGCACGAAGTGGCCGGGCGGATGAAAGAACTGTCCGGCAACGCACTGAAAGGCGCGCGGCGGGAGCTTTACATGCAGGCCCGTTGGGTCGTGCGGCGGATGACGCTGGCCAATCCGCTGTTGGATTTCGACGACCTGCTGCTGGTCAAGCGAGCGCCCGGCATGTATACGCACATGTCGGACCAATACCTCGGCTGGTTCTCGCGGCCCGGCGGCGGGCTGTATATCATGAAGAACTTCAAGACCGATAACCCGACGCTGCACTGTCTGACCGAGCAGTTGCCCGAGGGCAGCATCATTCGCCCCGACATCTCGTACGACGGCCGCCGTGTGCTGTTCGCCCATTGCAAACACTATCCCGGCTTGGACGACGAGCCGAACAAACTCGACAAATCGAACGTGCCCGAGGACGCGTTCTATCACCTCTACGAGATGAACCTCGACGGTACGGGCCTAAGGCAGTTGACCCGCGGCAAGTACGACGACTTCGACGGTCGCTACCTGCCCGACGGTCGGATCGTGTTCCTTTCGACCCGGCGCGGGCAGTATGTCCAATGCACTACCGGCACGGCCTTGGCCAGTCTCGATGGGCAAAACCCCGACATCTACGTCCGCTGTGGCGGCGGACCCGAGCGACCGGTGGCTGTCTACACGCTGCACGTGATGGATACCGACGGCAAGGACCTGAAACAGATCTCGCCCTTCGAGATGTTCGAGTGGACGCCCAGCATCGACGAATCGGGTCGGATCATCTACGCCCGCTGGGATTATGTCGACCGCTATAACATGCCGTACATGAGCCTCTGGTCGACCATGCCCGACGGCACGGCCGCCCAGGCCATCTTTGGCAACTATATGAGCAATCCGCATTGCATCTTCGAGGCCCGCAGCATCCCCGGTTCGCAGAAGCTGATCTTCACGGCCTCGGGCCATCACGCGATGACCGGCGGTTGTCTGGTGCTGTTGGATCCGAACAAGGGGGCCGATGCCCAAGGGGCCATGACCCGACTCACGCCC
>CAYYOX010001029.1:0-1865 GCA_964473065.1 uncultured Planctomycetaceae bacterium
AGCGGATCCAACTGCAACGGCCGGACACGCCGCCGCCGAACGATCCCTTGTACGTGCCGCACGTCATCGAAGACGAGATCGACTATCTCAACACGTGGCACGCCACAACCGACGGCCTGGGTAACTCGCTGAACCGCTGGTCGCGAATGGCTTGGGGAAACGACGCCGCCAGTTGGCTTGCGGCTTCCCCGACGCCGGGCGAAGTCGCGTCGCTGGAGAGCGCCGGCGTGGCAGGCCGCTACGTGTTCTACGACAACTCCGCCTATGACAACCAGGCAAAAGGCCTCAGCAACGCCAACGCGATCGCCCCGGACAAGACGGCCTTGCAGCCCAATGGACAGGCTGGCTTTGCCAACTACACCACTTATGTCCGCGGTATCAACGGGATCATCATCGACGCATTCGGCCTGACCGATTCGGGCGCGCTCGGCCCAAGCGATTTCACCTTCAAGCTGGGCAACGACGACACACCGGCCAACTGGCCCGACGCGCCGACACCAAGCATCGACGTGTCGCCCGGTCCAGGCGGAAGCGAGCGAATCCTCCTGACTTGGGACGACAACGCCATTCGCAACACGTGGCTAGAGGTGACCGTTTTGGTCACGTCCAACACGGGCCTTCCGACGGCCGACGTGTTCTATTTCGGCAATCTGGTCGGCGAGTGTACCGGTGACGGTAGAGTAGATCCCGTCGACGTGCTGGAAACCCGCAGCAACCCGCGACCGTTCTTCGATCCGGCATTGACCGACACGGTCCACGACTTCAACCGCGACCGCCGCGTCGACGCCATCGACACGCTGATCGCGCGGAACAACCAAACCTGGTCGGCCACGGAGTTGCAACTGCTGGATCTAACGAGCAGTAAGGCGGCCAAGTCGAATGGCGCCGTTGGTTCAACGAGTAGGACCACGGGACATATCTACGACACTATTCTTCAACAAGTCTCGGGTCGGGAAGCAAAGGGTCCCGAGCCTGACTCCGTCAAAGTCGACTGGCTCTACGAACTCGATTTGGACCACGCGCACAAACGCCGATCCGACGATCATTCCCGGGCGCAGAGAGCTTTGGACAAGCTCATGGCCGATTCCCCCTAGCCGTGATCCGCTGCCCACGTCCGAGACCGGCGCCTTCTCGACCAAGTGACGACGGACGATCGCCACCTTCTGCCCGGGTGTGAATTGCCTTCGTTTGGATATAAGACTCCCCTTTTGAGGTTGTACCAAACTCTAGCCCGCATTTCTCACCAACTTGTAGGGTGCGTGGAGCAAGCTGCTTCGTGGTGGTGCGTTGCGCCGGCCGAGTCGTTTCATGCCCAAAATACTCTGCCTCTGGAAAGAAACAGCTTGCGCAACGCACCAGCCCTTGTTTCGCCGACTCCACGCACTCTACGTGATGGATCTGGTGAGAAATGCGGGTTAGTGGATAGGACTTTGGATTCTGCGTTTGCCCTGAAATCCTCGTCCGTCAGCTTCCATCCGTGGTATCCGCGTGATCCGTGGTTCTTCCCAAACGGAGTTTTTGCACCCCCCTTTGCCCTGTGAAAAAATGGGTTTCCGGCGGCCCGTCGTGGCCGATAAGTTGCCTTGAGACTTGGACTTGCGTCGATTAGAATCATGCACACAAGATCCATTTCACGAACCCCGTTTTGGCAAACAAAGGCCCGTCAAAACGGCCCTTAAGTTTAGTTCTAGCAACAAGTTAAGCCACCCAAAACGTAAGTATTCGCCCAACCCGTAGTCACGCTCGCCAGAGCGTGGTTCTTGAGGGCAATTGCCCAGGTATACCGTGGCAACCTGGTTCAAACTCCCCTCTCCCTTTGGGAGAGGGGCCGGGGGTGAGGGCCGTAGGTCAGGGCTCGCCCTGAC
>CAYYOX010001030.1:0-1863 GCA_964473065.1 uncultured Planctomycetaceae bacterium
AATCTCGACCACAGTGCCATGTACCGCGTGCATTGTCCGCAAAATAGCTTCCATTTCAAAGTCGAAAAAGATCGTGAAATCGGTTCTCGCTTGCCGCCAATCGACCATAATCCAGCGTTGCGACCACTCGCACCACTGCGCCACGAAACAATGCCGAAAGCCGAGCCGGGTGCGGAAAACCCAGTCCCACCAACCGACGCCATCACGCTCAATGAAACAGACTATATACTTGTGCTGTGTGTAGTCTGCGCGCGTCTTCTCTTTTTCCCGAACACCGGCCACTTCGTCTTCGCCTTGCCCCTCGCTTTCGCGTTGGTCTGACCTTGCGTTAATGTCCTGCCCTCCCCGGCTCCAAGGAATAGATACTGAAGCGCGTCATGTGGATGTGAGTATTTGTTCTTGTTTGCCCGTTCCTCGTAGCGTGCCGGCCCTTTTGAGTTGATCCTGCGTCGGCAGTAGCCGGATGTGAAGCCTTTCTTCAAGGTTACGCATTTCGGAGACACCAATAGTGCCGGTCTACCGTCAATCATGCGGTCAATGACCTGTTTTACGGCCTCAATGCGAGTCGTTGGGTCGTTCGAGGGGGCTGGACGGGCGATAACCCCGTTGCTTTTAAGAATCTTGAAGGAAGTTGCCTTGTCCTCGCGACCTGGCGTGCGCTGGTCGCCTGCGGGGTCGCCATAAATCCTGATTTCTTGCCTGTCATCGGTGCATAACTCCTTAATCTTGGCTTTAATCTCGCGTGCGAATGCCGGCGTTGAAAGATCGTCGGCCACAATCTCGTCAATAATGTTCCACTGGCCGCGGCCGAAGCGTTGCGCGAAGATTGCAGCAGGGTGAAAGCCGAAATCGAGGCCAACAAAGATCGTGTTTCCCGGCGCCACGCCTATTTCTTCCTTCGCGATGTGTACCTGGTCGTTGAAATCGGGGTAGATCACCTTGCCTTCACTGACCGTACCGAGCCGATTCATTATGTAGACATCGATCCAGTCTTTTTTCTTGCCGGTGATGATCTTGCGATAGTAATCAGGTGTCAGGTTGCGGTAGTTCTCGGCCTGCTCGCTCATCTGGTAGCCGATTACGTCACCCTCGATGTTCTTTTCCTCAACCATCGCCGCGGGCTGTGTATAGAATTTCCAGCCTTCGGGCTTCCTGAGCATCAACACTTCCTGTGGTGGCATGAACTCGGGGATCGGCGCTTCGCCGCTCATAATCGGCCACCAGTGATCGTCCTCGGGTGCATTTGTATCCGCGATCACTCCGTACCAAGATGGCCCGCCCTCTCTCATCGACGGGAAACGACCAACCCTCATAGTGCAGGCGTCGATAATCGATTTCGGCATCTCCCGCGCTTCGTTTAGCCATATGCCTGTCAACTCCAGTGAGAGTAATTTACGAATATCTTCCTCAGAATCCAGCGCCAAGAAGATCACTTCCATATCAAGATCACCGACCATGATGTGATGAGTGAATGGCACGCCCCAACGAAAGGGGCCGTACTCAGATTCGGGAAACCACGCCCGCCAGGTCTTGATCGTTGTGGTTTTGAGCTGTGGGCGGGTATTGCGAATCACGCCCCAACGGGACCGTCGTATGCCCTTATCATTCGGGGCTTGCATGAGCCCCCGCCTGAACACTTCGACGGCGGAACCGACAGATTTGCCGGAACCGACTGGTCCTCGTATGCCACGAAAGAAATCATCATCCTTCATGTACTGCTTTAGAACTGCACCGTCCGGCTTGTAATGGAAGTCAGTCACGGTCCTCCCGCATGATCGGCTTGCCACTGCCGTTGACCACCGTCGAGGGTAAGAAAAATCTCTTTTTGGTAAGAAATCCTCTGCTTTCGCCCATCTCTTTGAG
>CAYYOX010001031.1:0-1847 GCA_964473065.1 uncultured Planctomycetaceae bacterium
ATATCGCTCTCGGTATCGAGGCGGACGGCCTCGCTTAACGCCTTGATGGCGCCTTCTCGGTCGTCGTTCTTTTCGCATGCCCACCCAAGCAGAGAATAGTTAAAGGTGGTGGGCCCCAACTCTACGGCTTTGGCCGCAAGCCTCTTCGCCTCGGGAAGCTTTTGGTTTCTTGCCAGGTAGAATTCCGCCAGGGCCCCATATCCGACGGCCTGCTCGGGCCAGCGCTCGGTGAGGCTCTGGAAGCGATCTTTTGCCTCGTCGAATCGTTTGAGCCGGACGTACATGACTCCCTGCCTCAAATAGAAGTTGGGGTTTTGCGGCGCAATCTCGATCAACTGCTCGCTGATCGGCAAGGCTTCCGCCGCTTTACCTTTTCGCTCGTAAAGCGACAACAGGGCCAGCCGGCAAGCAGTATCCTTCGTCGCCACTTTTGCCGCTCTTCGCCAATGTTTCTCGGCTTGCCACTTGTAGCCGTGTTGGCTGAAGATTCGACCGGCTTCGGTATGGGTTGAAGCCAAGTTGCGGCGCACCGACTCGAGCGTGTCGGGTGTCATTTGGTGCTCGTCTCGAAGGGTCTCGGAACGCTTGACATCGCGGCTCTGCAGATTCCGCATAATCTCTTGAGACTTTTCCTTTTCACCCAGACGGGCATACGCGGTGGCCAGCCCGTAACGGGAACTGATAGCTTTGGGTTGAATTGTCAGCGCCTTCTCGTAATTGTCCTTCGCCTTTTCATACTCCTTCAACTGCAGGTACGCTCGCCCCAGCAGATAGTAGCTGAAGTCGCTTCGCGGGGAGATTTCGATCTCCTTCTCCAATTCCGCAATGGCCTCGTGGAAGTGGCCCAGTTCCATCAGTGCGCCAGCTAAACGGCTGCGAACGCGCGGTTTTCGAGGAGCCAGTTGGAGTACCTTGCGCCAAAGCGGCACGGCCTCTTCGAATTCCCCTCGGCGCATCGTGCAGTCCGCGATCTGGTAGCAGACGTTCGGATCACGGGGCGCCCGCCGCAACGCCTGCTGTAAGTGCTTCATTGTCTCGGCCGAATTCTTCTGGCTGCGATGTACCCCGGCCATCAAGAGGATCGCACGAAGTTCGTCGGGAAATCGCCTCAGCAGCGTCTCGGCCACGTCGAGTTGCTCGTTCCTCAACTCGGCGATCATCCGCCGTTGCGCTTGCAGCCCATCCGGGGATTCTTCGCCAGCCAACGAGGCTTTCTCTGGGACAAGAATCCCGAAGACGATGATTCCCATGAGCCACAAAGTCCGGCTATTTCGCATCATGACCCTCGGTAATGGTAAGGACTTGGTCGACGGGGACCTCCTCGACAACATCGACCCGGCCGCCGAGCCAACGGACTTCGATCCGATCGACGCGATCATGGTCTCCTAGGCCGAAATGGAGTCGCGTGCCGTAGTGGCTTTGGTATCCGCGGCCGCTGCACGCTTCGTCAACTTGCTTCAGATCGCCGGTCGTTACGGTGACTCGCGCACCGACGCCGTCGCGCGTGGTTTTTGTGCCACGTAGCCGGATTTGGATCCAGTGGTTGTCGTTTGCGGTGTCGTTTCTGAGGATCGTCGCTTCGCTTCGTGCATTGAGTATGACGACATCGAGGTCGCCGTCGTTGTCCAGATCGTCGAAGGCGGCTCCGCGACTGCTGAGCTTCACAGCCATGCCGTCACCCGACTGTTTGGAGACGTCAATGAACTTCCCGTGCCCGTCGTTTTCCAGCAGGCTGTTTAGGGTATTGTAGGTTGCCGTATCGTCGAATTGTTCGACGTTGGACCCCAGGTGTCCGCAGGCGATGAACAGGTCGCGATCTCCGTCGTTGTCGAAATCGAGCAGGGCGT
>CAYYOX010001032.1:0-1835 GCA_964473065.1 uncultured Planctomycetaceae bacterium
GGGCATAGTGGATCCAGGTGTGCTGTCCGCAGTACCAACCGAACTGCCCCTCCTTATACAAATCCATCGTCACTTCGGCCCGCCGCATCCACCCGCACGCTTCTTCATACGAGTCGGTCAAGAAGGTCGTCTCGGCTCCCAGCGTGCGATTCAGTACGAACGGCTCGCGGTGTCGCGGCCAACAGAGCACCACAGCAATGCTCAAAGTCACGACAGCCGCCGCCGTCATGGCCCGGCCCACTGGCCCTCGGGCGTTTCTGAGCCACAAGATGACCGGCGGCAGCATCAAGGGGCCCAAGTAATGCAGGTTCTTGATCCCGCTTCCCAGTACGATCAATAGATACGCGACCGTAACCGCGGCCAGCGTACGATCCCAACCGATCGACGGGTCGTCGCGGTCCGGCGATCGTTTCAAAAACGGCAGCACCAATCCGATGGCTGCGATTCCGCCGCACCCCAACAAGAAGTATCCGGCGAAGAGCACGGCGGAATAGAGCCGCGGGATGGGACGGATGTAGTAGTCGACATAGTCGGCATAGATTGTCGGCCACCAACCGGAAATGGAACCGTCGAGCCAACCCCAGGTCAAGTAGAACGCGGTCAATACGGCCAATACGCCGGCGCCCGACAAAATGGCCCTGGTCATTTGCCGTCGCGGCACGGGTTGAAAGATCCAACCGGCCGCAGACATCAGCACGAACATCACGGGCCCCGCATAGAGCACCAGCGAGGCCATCACGGTCAACAGTACCCAGCCGGCCGTATCCTTCAGCCGCAGGCAGTCCAAGGCCGCCAGCCAGAAGAGGATGAACATCGCGTCGGTTACGCCCGGGTTGGCCGGGTCGGCCATGTACGGATTCCAGCCGACAAAGAACAGATACCAGATCCCCGCCAAAAACACGACCAACCCCAAGACCACGGCCATCGGCCAACAGGGCGCCTCGGCGTTGGGTCGGACCATCCGTAAGCAGACCGCGAAGATCCCCAGCCAGCAGAGCCAATACGGCAGCCTTGCGGCCAGTTCGTTGTTGCCGAGCAATTGCTGCAACGCGAAGGTCCAATAGGAATTGATCAGCGAGGGATTGGTCACATCGGTGCCGAACCGCCCGACCCACTCCATTTCCCAATAGGGCAAGAAGTGCGACTGCAAGCTCCGGGCCAACTCGAATGTCTCGATACCATCCCCGTTCAACGGCGTAACGAAGAACTCCTGGCCGAACAAAACCAAACTCAACAGGACAGCGGCCAGTCCGATCGCCATCGAGCCAGCCCAGCGTCGGCGCCAATCGGGCCACTGAAGCAGGCTGCCTCCCGCCGTGCGTACCAACAAGAGCAGCAGGCCGCTGTAGAGTGACCAGCCGACCAACAGGCTGACTCGGCCGATCCCGACGGTTTGCCTCAGCAGCAGGCACACGAGGATCAGGGCCACGGAATTGGCCGCCAGACTCCAAGCCCCGGCGGTCCGTTGCGTTGGTTCCCAGCGGCGAAAGGCCAAGGCGACCAACAGCCACGGCATGACCATCAGCGACCAGACGGCCCCGGTCGCCATCACCGCGGCAAGGAAGATCCGCCCGCGGCCAAGATGTTCGACGACGCTCGGATCGAAACAGTCGATCCCCGCCATAGGTCTGCCTTCGTAAATCGCGGCCACCACCCAACCGGCCAGATAGAGCACGGGTCCACATGCCGTCAGTCCAACCAGCCACGGCCAGCCACGCCGCCGGCCACCGTCAGCCCGCATTCGAGTTGCTCCCAATCCTTCCACCACCGGTCATCAGCTTTCTTCGCAGAGATCAGTCGCCTTGCCCTTACCCACAACTCATGCTAGCAGATCC
>CAYYOX010001033.1:0-1835 GCA_964473065.1 uncultured Planctomycetaceae bacterium
GGATTCACCCGCCCCAGATTCCTTTCCGGAGAAGGTCCGATGAGACTGCTGTTTGCCGCTGTTGCCCTTTGCGTGATGGTTCCGCTGGCCATGGCCTGTCCAGCTTCTGGAGCCGAACCGACGCCGGACTGGGAGAACCCGAAACTCTTCGATGTGGGCAAGGAACTGCCGCATGCCACGCTGATGCCGTACCCGGATGTCAAAACGGCTCTGCAGTTGGATCGGGCGTGGTCGCCATATTTTCGCTGCTTGAACGGCGATTGGAAATTCCACTGGGTCGCCAAGCCGGCCGATCGACCGGCGGACTTTTATCGGACCGATTTCGACGATAGCCGCTGGGCCGAGATTCCCGTGCCGTCCAATTGGCAGATGCACGGCTATGGGATTCCGATCTATGTCAACATGCGCTATCCCTTCAGCCCGACCGATCCGCCGAAGATCCCGCACGACAACAACCCGGTCGGCTCCTATCGCCGCACGTTCAGCGTGCCGGACGACTGGGACGGCCGGAAAGTGTTTCTCCATTTCGAAGGCGTCGAGTCGGCCTTCTACCTGTGGATCAACGGCCGGAAGGTCGGTTACAGCCAAGGCAGCCGCACGCCGGCCGAGTTCAACATCACGCCGTATCTCAAGCTGGGTGAGAACCTGCTGGCTGTCGAGGTCTATCGCTGGTGCGACGGGTCGTATCTCGAAGACCAGGACTTCTGGCGCCTCAGCGGGATCTTTCGCGACGTTATTTTATTCAGCACGGCCGACCTGCACGTGCGTGACTTTTGGGCCGTCACCGACCTGGATGAAAACTACCAAGACGCCACGCTGAAGCTCAACGTCAAGCTGCGCAATTACGGCCAGCAGGCTCAATCGATGCAAGTCGAGGCCGTCGTCGTTGACAGGAAGCTGCGTGCCATTCACAAGGAGACGGGCCTGCAACGGGTCTCGGTCACGCCGCTGTTTCAGCCGCTTCGGCAAACCGTCTCGGTCGGCCCGGGCGAGGAGGCCTTGTTGAACTTCACCCAGACAATCGACAACCCGAGGAAATGGACGGCCGAAACGCCCAATCTCTATACGCTCCTTGTGCTGCTAAAAGACCCTGCCGGAAAGATCACTGAAGTCATCCCATGCCAGATCGGGTTCCGCGAGGTCGAACTGGTCGACGGCGAGCTGCTGGTCAACGGCAAGGCCGTGCTGCTGAAGGGAACCAATCGGCACGAGCACGATCCGGACACCGGCCACACGATTTCCGAGGAGTCGATGCTCCAAGCCAACAGGCCCGTGAAACAGCACAACATCAATGCCGTGCGGACCTCGCACTACCCCAGCTCGACGCGGTGGTACGAGCTTTGCGATCAGTACGGGCTCTATCTGATCGATGAGGCCAACATCGAGTCGCACGGGATGGGCTACGGCGAGAAATCGCTGGCCAAGGACCCGACCTGGAAAGAGGCCCATCTCGATCGCACCGTCCGCATGGTCCAGCGCGACAAGAACCATCCGTCGGTCATCATCTGGTCCTTGGGGAACGAAGCGGGCGATGGAGTAAACTTCACGGCCACCAGCACCTGGATCCGAGAGAACGATCCCACGCGACCCGTCCATTACGAACGGGCCGGCACCGGGCCGAATACCGACATTGTGTGTCCCATGTATCCGCCGCCAAGTCATCTGGTCAATTACGCCAGCCAACCGCAACAGCGGCCGATGATCCTCTGCGAATACGCCCATGCGATGGGCAATAGCACGGGCGACCTGTGGAGCTATTGGCGGCCGATCTACGAATCAAAACATCTACAGGGGGCTTTCGTCTGGGATTGGGTAGACCAGGGATTGCGCAAGAA
>CAYYOX010001034.1:0-1830 GCA_964473065.1 uncultured Planctomycetaceae bacterium
CAGCCTCCGCCGATGGCGGGGGGGAAGATGAAGACTTCGTCATTGTCCGACAGTGCGGTCTCGAGGTCGGCTTGCTTGCCGTTGACAGTCATGATCCGGACGCACTTGATCGGCAGTTCCAGGTATTCGGCCAGATCCCGGATCGTTGCCGGCTCCTCGATCCGGGTCAGCCCGTCTTTGTCCTCTTTCGCGTACTTCGCGAAAAGGGAAACCAGTTTCACCTTTAGCTTCATATCACCATCCATACGACCATGCCCATCGTTCGTCCCAGACCGCGGGCGTAATGGATCATGCCGGTTCCAGCGCCAGCCGTTGGAGCGTGGCCGTCGTCGGGATTCCGTTGTCGTCCCATCCGCGGATCTGGTAGTAGTCCTTCATCAGCGTCTCAAAGGGAATGTGCTTGCCGGCGCGGAACCCTTCCTTGGCGGACCGGTACATTGCCTTCGGCAGCACATCGGTGGCCCCGTCGAATCCGTCGCGGATATTGAGCAATCGCTGGACAGTAAAGCCGCGCTCGCCCGCTTCGAACAGTTGCTCGACGGTGAGGTCCCAGCCGGTGATGGCGTTGTAGAGTTCGGCGACTTCGGTCATGGTCAGGTCGCCGCCGTCGATCATGAACAGGCAGATGACGATGGAATTGGCAAGCACGCCCAGATCCTGGGAGCGCACGGCCACGAGGCTTTGGTTGTCCGGCTCGAAGAACTTGACCGTGCCCTCGGTCACGCCCATTTCGGGAATAAAGAACCCGCCCATTTCGACGTCTTCGCATGGCCCCCGGAAGTGGCATGCGCCGCGGGTTCCCGTGGCATAAGTCGGTGCGAGCGAGATGCACGAACGCGGGTCGTGCGACGGGTAATCCAGCCCTTTGCTATGGACCACGGTTTCCACGGAATCCGGATGGATTCTCTCCGCCGCCTTGAGCGTGCCGTCGGCGAAGATCGCGCCGAAACCTGTCTTGGTCCCGATTTCCTCGGTCAGCTTGACAAGCGTCATGCCGTCGCCCCATTCCAGATTGTACTCCCGCGGCATGACGTCGTCGCTGATCCAGCCTTTCTCCTTGCACTGCATGGCGAACGCTACCATCGCTCCCACGGAGATGGTGTCCACGCCGCAACGGTTGGCGACGTCGTTCGCCTTGGCAACCGCTTTGGGGTCGTCGATCAGGCAGCACGTGCCCATCAGACCGAGCGTTTCGTATTCCGGCCCGGCGCCCTTGGTGGCGTATTGGGCCGGTTCGGTGACTTCGATTCCGCGATGGCAGCCGATGGGACAGTACTTGCAGGGGATCGGCTTCGCTTTCAGGACCTCAGTGTAGTTCGGCGCGCCAAGCGATTTGGCGCCCTCCGGGAAGACGTCACCGTCCCAGTACTTGATCGGCATATCGCCCAGACCCTCAGCCGTTTCGCACAGGCCGGGGGTTCCATGTTTGCGGAACTCATTCTCGATCGTGTTGTCGTAGATCTTCTTGAAGACCTTCTTGCACAGTTCCTTCGTCTTCTGCGGATCGGCAACCGCCGCGGTCTTGCTGCCCGTGACCGCCACCGCCTTGAGGTTCTTCGTCCCCATCACAGCGCCCAGCCCGCACCGCCCGCCAAAGCTGTGCTTGTCGACCACGACACAGGCGATGACCACTTCCTTTTCCCCGGCCGGTCCGATGCAGGCCACGGCCAGCTTGGGGTCGTTGTTCTCCTGGCGGATGGCGTCGACCGTATCGTAGCTGGCCTTGCCCCAGTGCGGCGCAGCGTCCTTCAACTCGACGACGTCATCATTGATGTAGAGGTAGACCGGACTCTGGGATTTGCCCTGGATTACAATCACGTCATATCCGGC
>CAYYOX010001035.1:0-1828 GCA_964473065.1 uncultured Planctomycetaceae bacterium
TTCGGCCTGTTGGGGTCCCCCTCCGCCGAAATTCCTGCCCACCGCATCGATCCAGGCAGGCCACACCCTGTCTCAGGGCCAACCGTTTCGACATCAGGTCTACAAGGCCACGCCCCCCACTTCGCCTCATCAACTGTTAAGTCCGAAGCCGTCGTCGCTCCTCGCGAGTGACGAATTTCAGCGTCGGATGCAAGCGGTCGGCGAGACGTTGCGCGAGGCGAACGTGGTCGGGATCTATCTGCTCCACGGCACGTTCGTCGGGCCCGACGCGCTGGGGATGCTCGCCGAGTTGGCGCGAATGTTCCCCGCCGCCAGCCAATCCGTTCGACGCGTGATCAAGCGGGTAGTCGACAAACTGGTCGGCGAGGTGGGAAACTACACGCCCGACTATGCCCGAGATTTCGAAAACGCCTTGCACACCCAGGGCCGGCCGAGGATTCCCGTGCGGCTGTTCAACTGGTCCAGCGAAAACCATCATATCGGCCGAGCAGACGGCGCCATCCGATTGCTCGACGAGTTGGCCTCGCTGAACCTCGAACCGACGCAGCGCGTGTTGCTGTTCGGACACAGCCACGCCGGGAACGTGTTCGCCCTGATGACCAACCTGCTCTGCGGCGATCGCCGGGCGGTTCGACGATTCTTCGCCGCGGCCGACATCTACTACCGATGGCCCGTGCTCGGCTGCGTCGATATTCCCGTCTGGGGTCGGGTGCGCGATTGGCTCACTAGTCCCGCGCCGCCGCTGTCGGGCAAGGCACTGGATATGGTCACCTTCGGCACGCCGGTGCGCTACGGTTGGAACTCCGAAGGTTATGGGCGGCTGTTGCACTTCGTGAATCACCGCCCGGCCGAAGGCGTGCCAGACTATCGGGCCCCGTTTCCGCCCAAGATCGAAGACGTCCTGACCGCCGCCAACGGCGACTACGTGCAACAACTGGGTATCGCCGGCACGAACGTCATGCCCAGCCTGTTTGCATGGCGGGCGTGGATGGCCGACAACCGGCTCAAGGACCTCCTGCAAGCCGAGGCCGCCGACTCGCCCGTTGCCGAACGTTTCAAGGCCGGCACCATCGTGCCCGACGAAGGCACGTCGCTATTGGTCGACTACGGCCAACCCGAAGGCACCATCGCCGAGCACCTAGCCGGCCACGCCGTCTACACCCGCAAGCGCTGGCTAGTCTTCCACGCCGAAGAAGTCACCCGCCGCTTCTACCAAGCCGCCGTCCGCGCCGCGTGAAACAGTGGATAGTGGTTGGTGGGTAGTGGTTAGTAGTGAGTTGTTAGTCAGAGCGTCAACCTCCGTCACTGCTTACTATCCACTAACCACTGTCCACTAACCACTGCGTCCAGTGTGCCACTGCGTACTATCCACTAACCACTATCCACTGCTTCCCGCCGGGTGCCATGGCCTCGCTTGCGTGGCCATGCTCCAACGCGCTCTCAGCCCTCAGCAAGAACGCAAATAGACAAGGCTTTTCTCGACGCGAAGCCGAAATGTTCGCATCAAAGAACTCTGAATAGTACAGAGCTTCCAGGACGCCTTCGAGAAAGGGTAGCCGTCTATGCCGAACAATGTTGCGACTGGACGCCATGGCGCAATGCCACCTATGGGGTAAAGCTTGCCTGGGATCGCATATTCTTGACGGCACAAACATTCTTGGCGATAATGCAACTCGTATCGTTCAATGCACAAGTGTCTCGGAATGGTTCCCAGACCCATCAACGGTTAGCCCTACTGGAGTACAAACCATGAACCCAAGAGCTAAAAGGGGTCAGGACTGGGGTGTTCACTTTGTCGATGTCAATGCCAACTGATTTGATCCCGTTT
>CAYYOX010001036.1:0-1805 GCA_964473065.1 uncultured Planctomycetaceae bacterium
AGCATGGTGTCGAGCCCGACGTAGTCGGCGGTCATCAACGGGCCCATCTTGTGGCTGCAAGGACGCGGGGTTTTGAATATCCCCTTTCACGCCATTAACTTACGATCGAATCCGCACCGCCTGAGCTGCCCCGAAACCCCCCGCGTCTCGCACCCGTCTCGCACCCGACGAGTCTCGATTCCCCGGGGTTTACGCCGCCCTCGGGCACGACAGGCCAGGTACTGTCGAACTGGTCGCCGCCGCGAACCCACCGGGATAACACCTCTATCGGCGACGCCCGTTCGACGTCGCACGCATTTTTCTCGATTGGGCCTTACTCGTCGTAGCCCGACGCGGTTTTCTTGAGGATGTCCACCAATTCGTATATGTCGTCGAGATCGGTGATGGGAATCTCCGTCTCGTTCTTGTCCTCATCAAACACGCCAATCTTTTTGTTCGTGGTGTTGAAATGGAGACGGCAAATTGGCTTTCGATTGTTGTCGTCGAGAAGGATACCGCAATAGCTTTTGGTGTCTCGCATGAACACTCGCCTCGGATCTACCACCTGGCGCACGATGGCCTTTACGATATGAAACCCCTCGACTTCATCGACGGTGGTAATCACCGCCGACATTGTGTCGCCATCTTCTTCCGGACTTGGCTGTTCGACAGTAATACCTTCCCGCGTCTCGGTTTCGTGTTCGCCAACGAGTGCCGACTTCAACCGATCGTTGACTTTGTCGGAGATGAACTCCTTAAAAGCCCGCCTCGTGAAACCAGCGAACTGCTCGCGAGCGGCCTGGGTCAATTTTCCGTCGTACACCTGCTTAGCGAAAAACCGCACCAAATCTTCTGACGGATCGGCCAACTCCTTGGCCATTATCCTTTTGATTTCGCGTGTGTACTTCAGGTCATTGGCCGTGCTCACGATGCTCTCGACGTCAAACGTCTCTTTCGTAAACTTTCTGAGTTCGTTCACATCGCCGTCGGTGTAATCGAAGAGATCAAATTCGAGGAAAGGTCTCGAGTCCATTCTGTTCGTATCATCAAGATCCGAGTAAAACCAGTAGTCGACGCCGTTGGTCAATATCGCAAATCGGGCATCCGTTACCGAAAAATACCGATAGAGTTGTGACGCGTGATCCGGGGACAGGGCCGTGTCAACGCTCTTACACTCAATCAAGATAACTACGACACCGTCTCTCTTGATGGCGTAGTCGACTTTCTCCCCCCTCTTAACACCGACGTCAGCGGTCAATTCCGGGACTACCTCGGTTGGGTCGAATACGTTATAGCCGAGCGCAGCGAGCATCGGCATCACAAGGGCGTTCTTTGTCGCTTCTTCAGTCTGCAGGTGGTCTAGTTTTCCCTTGGCCTTTACCGATAGGCTGTCAATTTTCTCAGGACACTCCATTGATTCCTCCCCGCCTTGCTCGAGGCTCACTTTTCAGAATTCAATGTAGCACGCGTATGGTCGGATGCCAGGATCAACGGCATTTGCTCTCTTGAGGTCAGTCGGTAAGGAATGCAAACTCGTCAAAAGGCCCCGGAACGGACCGGCTCGCCGCCGAGTCCGCCGTTCTCGCCCGACCCAAGGCAGCTACCAGACGACCGGCTCGCGATCGGGCGTTACCAGAACTCCACCGGCCCGGGCGCTCGCCACGCCCACCAGCAGCAGAGAGCCACAGCGAGCAAGAGGCCGCCGCCTAGTCGGCAGCCCCGTCGCCGGGTTTGGCGATGAGGCGGATTTCAGCGGCGATCGCCTCTCTCGTCTCTCGGCTCGCGACGTGCCGTCGGATGATGTCGATGATCGCACCCACCATGAC
>CAYYOX010001037.1:0-1796 GCA_964473065.1 uncultured Planctomycetaceae bacterium
GTCATAGCAACCCGCTGACACAGCCGCCTCGGAGAGCCCTGCCACGCACGGTCTTAGAGGTGATCCCGAGCCGCGTCCCGAAAATCGTTCCTTTCCCGACGCAAACATCGAAATCCCTTACCTGGCACGTAAGTCCTGACCAGGGTGTCCGAGATTGCCATTCCAAAATCAAAAGCCCGTAAACCCGTGCCGCCAGGTGGTTTTTGACAGAGCTTCATTCACCACAAGCCCCCCTGCGGGCGGGGGTGTCAGGCAAGCCAAATGGTCACGGATTTCGACGTTGTGGCCGCTCGTCACCCGCTTATGCAACGCATCCTGTATCCGTCGCATAACACCACTGTAGCAGCAACGCCGGAACGTGTCAATCTGTTTGAGACACCTGCTTGTCGGAATTAGTGTATTTTCGATATGGGGGCCAGCCCCCAAACCCCCGGGATTTTTTCAGGCATGGCTCGGGTGTCCGAGGGTGGGTGTTGGGGCATAGTGATTTCTGCCAAGTTAGTGGTGTCCGGGGGCGTCGAAACGGGGACGCAGCTAGTTTTTGGGAGTCGCGGCTAGTTCTCTTGCTTGTTGTTTTTGTTTAACTTTCTTGGTCGGCCTTCCCGACGCATTGTGTGCGAGAGGCCTAAACGCTTCGCCTGCGTGTTCTGCCAATCTTCGGCGCCAAAAGGTCGGTTTCGTGCTATACATATCTGAAATGAATCTGCTTCCTGTTTGGTCATTGGACGATTCACCAACCGCACCCAACCCTTCGGGCGATCTACCGGCCATTCACTCAACAAAGGGCGCAATGGCTCGTCGCCTTGGCGTCGCGCCCACAGGCTGCCCCAACGCCAATCTTCCGCACGCTCGACCGCGCCGGCCGTCAGCGCGTTCCGCTCGACATAGCGGCATGCAATCAGCAAGTGCCGGCATGCAATCAGCAAGTGCCGACATGCAATCAGGAAGTGCCGGCATGCAATCAGGAAGTGGTCGTCCTCCTGAATCGGAAACGCTTTGAACCTGCCTTGATAGAGATGGCCGCGCCCAACCGAGCAAAACGGGGCCGCAGGCGAGCTTCCGCGGTTCGTTTTGACTATTTGGGCCTTGATCTGGGCCAGCTCTGAGTCCAATACGCTGCGAGGGCAAAGCGAGCCACCCATCCCGAGATGGGCTGCGGGACGGGTTCTCACGAGTTTCGGGACCATTCGGTTGCAAACCCACCCCACTCAGGGTAGACTCTGGATTGTCGTGGGGATTCAAATCCCTATCAATCGGGTGCAACGAACTACGGAGGCGTTATATGAGATCCATACGGTATGCATGCACGACGGCGGGGCTATTCATGGGCCTTTCGGTGGCATTCGTTGCGATGGCCGATCCGCCGCGCGCGGTCGATCACGAGCGGTTAAGCGCGGCCTTGGATGAGGCGGAGCGTTCGGCGGATCCGGCCTCGCCGTGCGTGCGCGTCGCCGATCTGATCTACGGCCGAAAACTCGGCATGCTGCTTTCGATGGACGTGCTTAGGCCGCCGAAGCCAAACGGGGCGGCCGTCATCTGGGTCGCCAGCGGAGGGTTCTTCTCCACCCCTGGCATGATCGCAGGCGACCCGTTCGTGCAGAGAATGGCCCCTTTCCTGGAACGAGGATATACGGTCTTTGCCGTGCTGCACGGATCGGCGCCCAAATTCGAGATGAGAGAAATCACTGCCGACTGTCACCGGGCCGTACGGTTCATTCGCCATCATGCCAACGATTTCGGAGTCGATCCGAACCGGATCGGCATCAGCGGCGCATCGGCCGGCGCCTCTCTGGCCC
>CAYYOX010001038.1:0-1795 GCA_964473065.1 uncultured Planctomycetaceae bacterium
GGACGGACGGACACCAGATCACGTCGCGCGTAGTGGAACGGCTTTTGGTAATGTGGATCGGGAAGGTCAGATGATAGTCGCAGCCGAGCACCAGTCGCCCGACGATTCGGTAGGCCACGTTGAGCACTGCCACGCCGGCGGGTCCGCCCGCATAGCCGCCGACCAGCGGGCCCGACTCGTTGCCGATGTTGGCGCCCCAATTGGCAAGATAAGTGGCCTTGTTCAAGGTGCTCATGTTGAACTTCATTTCCGCCAGGGCGCCGACCAGCCATCCGTCGGACGGTCGCAGTCCGAATTGGGGCGCGCTGGCGGCGACCGTCGCCAAGGCCGTGCCGGCGGTCGAGATGCAATTGCCGATTGCCAACCCGGGCCGCCCGGCCTGCCGCGAGGCGTCCCGCGCGATCTTGATCCCGCGAATGGCGGCGAGGATCTCGGTGGGCGTTCCGGAAGCGACCGGCCGGCCTCCGATCTGCTGAAGGGCCGGAACGCTCAGCGAGTTGGCCACGCTGATCTCTGCGTAGCTCTTGACCAGATTCAGCGCAATCCGCTCGTCAGTGTTGGCGATGCCGGTGCCCACGTGATACCAGGGCCGTGTATCGCTGTCCGGTTTTCGCGGGGTCCAGACGTGACGGTCCTTGCCTTCTCCCATGATGCAACGGCCCCGTCCCTGGGCGATGGCTGCGATGGCTTCCTCGCGTGTGAAGCGGATCACGCGTCCGGTGTCGGAGCAATACACGCCGACCGCCGCGACGAAATCGAGGGCAGCCTGGTAGACCCGGTCTGCCAGATCATCATCCGACGGCACGGGTGTTTCCGGATCGTAGGCGATTTCGTATTGCTCGCACAAACGGCGGGCATTGGCGAAGACGACGTCCAGATCGAAGGACTCTTGGTCCATCCTGGGCCCGGCCTCGGCCCGACGGCAGATTTCCAGAATGGGCAACACGGTGCGCCTCCCGGTGTTATGGTTTTTCGCCGCGGGCTAAGCGGCTTTCGATGTCGTCCAGACAGGCGAGCATGTCGCCGATGCCGTCGACTACGTAGTGTGCGCCGGCCGAATACATCCGCCGATAGGCCCGTTCGATTCGCCGCCCGTATAGTTCCTCGGGCAAGGCCTCGATTTCTTGTTCGGTCAGGCCGATTTCATTACCTGTCTTGGCCAGTCCGATGGTCCACATGCCGGCGTTGAGCCCCTCCTCAATGCCCGGGATGGTGTCGTCGACCTTGACGATCGACTCCATCGGATAGATCCCCAGCCGCCGGGCGTTTTCCAGGCACATCCACGGCGCCGGTCGCCCCTCGGGTACGTCGGCGGAACAGACGGTCGAATCGGGTTCGTAACCGCGCCGCTTCGCTTCCTCCTGGAGCACGGCCATCATCTCGGTGTTGTAGCCGGTGGTCGAGCCGATCTTCATGCCACGCCGACGCATCGCATCGACCGCTTCGGGGCACCCGGGAATCAAGTCGGCATAGTCGGCCAGGCAGGCGATCTGCAGCGGGACGAACTGCTCGAACATCGCGTCGACGTCCTGCTCGCCCGGCGGTCGGCCGTGGATGGTCTGCCAACGCTCGGCCACGGCAGGGATCTGTGTGATCTTGCGGATGTGCATTTTCTTCTGAGCCCCCATCGGCTCGCGGGCCTCTTCGATCGCAATCTCCACCCCTTGCCGTTCGAAGACCTCGATGAACACCACGGCCGGCGCACAGCAACCGTAATCCAGCGTCGTGCCGGCCCAATCCAGTATCACCGCCTTCAACGGGCCGCGATAGCTGCGGGTAAAACGAAACTCATTCA
>CAYYOX010001039.1:0-996 GCA_964473065.1 uncultured Planctomycetaceae bacterium
TCCCGCCGGCCGATTGGGCCAAGGGGGCCAAGAGAAAACTGTTCAACTGAGGATTGGTCACCCGCACGTAGAACTTGTTGGGAAGCTTCTCGCCATGGCACGAGACGCAGCGTCGCCCACTCACTTCAGCCAGCACCTTGTCCAGCGTGGTCGGTTTCAGATATCGACCGCCCAAGCGATCGCGATGGTTCGAGGTGGCGGTCGGATAGTAGGGCACGTTCAGGTCGATCCACAGAAACACCTTGTGTCGGCCGGCTTCGTCCACGGCAACGCGCGGTTTGCCGTCTTCGTCCGGGTGGCCGGCAAGGATCAACTCGGCCAACAGGCTGGCCGGCGAGCCCCATTGCTTGGGCCGAACCTGGAGGATGCTGCTCTCGGTGCCGTTGAGGGTCCAGATCCAACTCGTGTACGGACTGCTGCCTTCGTCGCCGCTGTCCATCTCCACGCCGTTCGTAGAACTAATGTGCGGGGACCACTCGCCTAAGGTTCCCTTGCGAGCCAGGATGTCGTACGAGACGTTGAAAAAGTCGGTCCTGTCGCCCGACAGATCGATGTCCGCCGGCTGTTCGTAGGCGTTGTGGCACTCGACGCAATACTTGTCCAACACGGGTTGCACGACCTCCGCATAGCTGAACCCTTTCACGCCCCACTCGGGCTGGCGAAGTTCTTGCGGTTGGTTGGAGAGGACGAGGTGGTTGATCGGATGCGGCGCCAACTGACTGCGGTCGGCGTGGCAGCCTATGCAACCTTGCACTTCGCCGGGCATCATGTGCGTGAACGTGCGCATGCGCTGCACGGCTCGACCTTCGGCGTCGAGTGCCATGAAGTAGATCGGCACTTCCGTGGGCACCTTGAAGCAGGCTGACCCGTCGGCCGCCACGTCGGCGAATCCCCAGACCTTTTTCGGCGCATAGGTCGCCCCGCACGACACCAACGGAAACTGGTACCCGAAGATCCAGTTGCGGCCGCCATCTTTGCGGTACAGCGGCATGAAGG
>CAYYOX010001039.1:1006-1791 GCA_964473065.1 uncultured Planctomycetaceae bacterium
GCATGAAGGTGCTCTTTTCGACCTCCTGCACTACGCAAACCTGCTTCACTTCGCCCCGTTTGACTTGCGGCAATAACCCCTGATAGACGTCTTGCATCATGACCGTGGCCCAGGAGCCGGAGACGCTGCCGTCTTCGGACAGCTTGACCGAATCGTCCAGCCGCACGGTCGACGTGGCCGGCGGGACTTCGGCCGGTTGGATCGCCTGAGCGCTGTAGAACCCGAGCCCTTCTTTCGGATGCAACAGCGAGACGCGGTCCGCGTCGAGCGTGCGCAACTCGAGTGTGCCCATCTTGGAAACCAAATAGCGCTGGCCATCGATCGGGTAAGGTTTCTCGTAAGGCCCTTCCAACCCTATGCCGTACGCCCAACCGACCTGATACATATCAATCTCGGGCGTAACATTTCGGACGGCCTCCCGTGCGTTGGCCCCCTTGGTCCGGTCGATTACGCAGATGGCCCCGGTATAGTGGCCACCATGGTTGGTGGCCAGAGCGATGATCTTGTTGGTGCCGGGGATCGGCTGCGCGTTCATGAACGTGCCGGGCGAGATCACTCGATTGCCGTAGTAGCCGGCCAGTCCGGTCCCGTCGGCATTGATGGCCCAAAGGCTCTGGATCGGGATGGCCGGCCGATCGACGTATTCCCAACGCGTGAAGATGATCCGCCCGTCTTTAAGCACGCTGGGCGCAAAGTCCATCAGGTAGTTGGCCGAGAGCCGTTTCTGGTTCTCGCCGTTGCGATCCATTCGATAGAGCACGGGCGAGGTGGTCACAAAGCAATAG
>CAYYOX010001040.1:0-1786 GCA_964473065.1 uncultured Planctomycetaceae bacterium
CTTTAGGATTGATCGTTTCGTCGGCCCCGAGTTGCCGGGCCAGTTCCAAGCGGCTAGGGCTCAAATCGACGCCGATAATGCGCCCGCACCCGGCCGCCCGCAACGCCTGCAACGCCATCAGGCCGATCATTCCCGTGCCCACGACCAGTGCCGTGTCACCGAGCTGAATCGGCAACCGCCCCACGCCATGCACGGCAACCGAAGCCGGCTCGACCATCGCGGCCCGCTCGAAGGAGAGTGCGTCAGGCAAGCGATAGACAATGTGCTGCGGCACGGTTACGAACTGGGCAAACGCGCCTTCCTGGCGAAACTCCTCGCACGAAACGCCCAGCACGCGGCGATCGTCGCACAGGTTGACCGCCCCCTGGCGGCAGAAATGGCAACGGCCGCAGTAGATGGTCGAATCGAAAGTGACCCGATCGCCACTCTGAAATTCCGTCACGCCTTGGCCCACTTCCGCGATTACGCCCGAGGCCTCGTGTCCCATGATGATCGGCGGGCGTCGTCGTCCGCTGCTGCCGTCCATGCCATGCACATCGCTGCCGCAGATTCCGCAGGCCTTCACCTCGATCAGTACGTCTTCAGATCCAACGTCCGGCCGGGGCACTTCCTGGTACTCGAAGTGATTATATTGAGTCAGAACCAGGGCTTTCATCTATCGTATCTCCTTGTGAGGCAGTGAGTTAGACCTATAAAGCCGCGACCGCTCTTATAAAGCCGCGACCGTTGGTCGCGCCAAAAGTACAATTCCGCACGCCGGCGCGACCAACGGTCGCGGCTTTATAGTAAGCGGATTCGGCGCGAGATCTATAGTGTAACCACGCCTTGCCGTGGGCAAAAGTGCCGGCAAATGGCCGGATTCCGCAGAAACGCAATTCAGCGGTCCTTGACATTAGCCCTGCTTATGATAAGATACTCTTATGAACATCGACAGTCTGCGTATCTTCTGTGATGTCGTGCAGTACCAGAGTTTCTCTCGCGGCGCGGCGATCAACAACATCAGCCAGTCGGCGGCCACGCAGTCCGTACATCGCTTGGAGCGACATTTCGGCGTCCAACTGGTCGACCGTTCCAAGCGACCGTTCGTACTTACGCCTGAGGGTCAGGCCTGCTACGAGGGGTTTCGCGAGGTGCTCGAGTTGTTCGACTCGGTCGAGTCGCGGGTCCGGTCGCTTCGCGAAGAGATCAGCGGGATGGTTCGGGTGGCGGCCATCTATTCGATCGGATTGCACGACATGCGGCAGTGCATGCAGGATTTCATGCGCCGCTACCCCAAGGCCAAGGTACGGCTGGAGTTCCTGCGTCCGAACAAAGTGCTCGACGCGGTTCACAATGCCGAGGCCGACCTGGGGATCGTCTCCTATCCGACCCAATCGCCCGATCTGAATGTCATTCCTTTGCGGTCGGAGAAGATGGTGCTGGTCTGCCATCCTAAGCACAAATTGGCGAAAGAGAAGTCCATCACCGCCGAGCATTTGCAGGGTGAGGAGTTCATCGGTTTCGATCGCGACCTGAGTATCCGCAAGGAGATCGACCGATACCTTCGCCAACGGTCGGTCACAATTCGCATGGTGATGGAGTTCGACAACATCGAGACGATCAAGCAGGCCATTCAGATCGGCGCCGGCGTGAGTATCTTGCCGGAACCGACCATTCGTGATGAGACCCGGCAGAAGAGTTTGACAGCGGTCCGCCTGATAGCCCCCGAGTTGTTACGGCCGGTGGGGATTGTCCATCGCCAGCGTCGGGTGTTTACTCCCACGGCAGCCAAGTTCGTCGAGATGCT
>CAYYOX010001041.1:0-1785 GCA_964473065.1 uncultured Planctomycetaceae bacterium
GAGTAAGATGGACCCGCTGTCGTAAACGAACATCCGTTGTCAGATGCATCTGACAACGGGCGACGGCTTGTAGATCGATCATGCCTCGGTACTTGGAGACCGTGGGACAGCGTGATCGCAAGCCGTTCATTTTGAACCCGAACCGTCGCTAGAGCCGCCTTGGTGTGAGCTCGTATTTTACTAGGATGGGACACAAGTGATGAAGACTCAGTATCCATTTTCGCAGTTCGTGGGTGTCGATGTTTCCAAAGCCACGCTGGATTTTGCGTTTGCCGACGGCACGTTGAACAATGGGGAGCAATCGTTTTCTATCGGCAATACCGAAGAGCAGATCGTCAGCGAACTGATTGGGCGAATCAAGAGCCCACAGTCCACGATCGTCGTGATGGAGGCCACCGGTGGCTATGAGGGCCGGCTGGTCGCGTTGCTCCATCAACACAAGATTGCGGTGGCAGTGGTCAATCCGCGACGCGTGCGAGACTTTGCTGACGGGATCGGCGCCGACGCCAAAACCGATCCGATCGATGCCCGACTGATTGCCTTCTACGGACAAGTGGTCAAGCCGGCGGCCCATGCGGCCAAATCCGACGAAGAGAAAAAACTCAAGGCCCTGGTCGAGCGTCGGCGCCAATTGCTCGGTTTGATCACTCAGGAAGGCAACCGGCTACAGCAAACGGCCGACCAGGAAATCCAGGATTACATCCGACAATCGCTGGAAACCCTGAAAAAACAGGTCAAAACGATTGATGAGCGTCTGGCGAAATGTGTCAAGGCCGACACGGCCAACGCTCGCAAAATCGAAATCCTTGAATCCGTTAAGGGAATCGGGCCGGTTGCGGTCAGCACACTCTTGGCGGAACTGCCGGAACTCGGAACACTCAATCGAGGACAGATCGCCAAGCTGGTCGGCGTCGCGCCAATGAACCGCGATTCGGGGCAATCGACCGGACGCCGTAGAACATTCGGCGGCCGATCGTACGTCCGCCGAGTTCTTTACATGGCCACGCTGGCTGCCACACGATTCAATCCCAAGATCAAAGCATTTTACCAGCGTCTCGTGGCCCAAGGCAAACCGAAGAAAGTCGCACTGATCGCCGCGGTGAGAAAACTGTTGACGATCCTCAATACGTTGATCAAGAAGGATGAGCTTTGGAACGAGGAACCAAAAGAAGCGAGCGTCTGAGCCGAAACCTCAGACGCTCGCCGGCGTCATTGACGCACCGTCGTCCTGGATATCCCTTGAGAAGTTGTGTCCCCACAGAGCTTCTCTCCGTTTCTCCAGGCAACGCCAACCTACACCGGATTCGCGCATCCTGCAACAACACCCATTGAACACCCGAGCCATGCCTCAGAAAATCCCGGGGGTTTGGGGGCTGGCCCCCAAGATGCTAATGCACCAAGCCCCCAGTAAGAAGGAATTCAAAAAAGTTTTTTGAATCAGCTATTGACCAAACTTAAGACCGTCGCTGTCCCCTTTTTCGGGCGGCGACACTGGGGCACCGTGGAAAAGGGGGACAGCGTGGAAAAGGGGGACAGGCACCGAGCCGGGAAGATTCCCGGCGGGTTTAGCATCTACTGATGCTCGGAGCCAGTCCCCTTTTCCACTCCACCAAACCGACTTCGCAGATCTCCTGGTTGAACTCGACGACCCCCAATTGGGCAGACCCAGGGCGGGATGGGTCGGTTAGGACTGGCCGTCGTCGCCCTCGGGGCCTTCTTGCACCGTCTGTAGCATCTCGACGAACTTGGCTGCCGTGGGAGTAAACACCCGACGCTGGCGATGGA
>CAYYOX010001042.1:0-1782 GCA_964473065.1 uncultured Planctomycetaceae bacterium
CTTACACTTGTCATTTTGAAAACGATCTCTGTTCAACATGTACTGACACTTGGCCCCTATACCTTAATCCCAAGACTGTGGTGCTGAGGTGGCTATGGTTGGGTCTGATGCTATTGGCGCCGCTGGGTTTGATCACCTGGACGGCGCTGGCGATGTATCTTCCATTGACTTGGCTGCAGCAGCAGTTAGGCGGCTGATTTCGTCGTGATGGCGAAATATGCTTGCCGGGGATGCAGGAAAACGTTCTCAGCGGCGGTTGGCTTTGGGGCCGGCCGTGTCTTCTACGCCGTCGACGTAGCGGCGCAGGCGATCGCGCTCGTCGGTCACCTCGCGGAGCTTGAGCATGTTCTCCACGCGCTTGGTCAGTTCGAGCTTGTTGACCGGCTTGCTGAGGAAATCGTCGCACCCGGCCTTGACCGCCCGCTCGATGTCACCCAGTTCGTTCAGGGCCGTGACCATCAGGATCATGACGTCCTTGGTGGCCGGGTCGCCCTTGAGTTGCTGGCAGACCTCGAACCCGCTGAGCTTGGGCATCATGATGTCCAGCAGGATCAGATGCGGCTGAAACTGGGCCACCTTATCGAGCGTATCGCGACCGTCGACCGCGATCGCCGTCTCGCAGTCCACGCCGGCTAGATAGGCTTCCAACAACTCGACGTTCGTCGGATTATCGTCGGCAATGAGGATTCGGTTCTTAGACATGAGGGACGCCTGTGGGGATACTCGTGAAAGGTTCCGTGCTCAGCCGAGGATTATACGGTGATCGCCGATTGCTGGGAAGGGCACACCGTCCCTCGAAAACCGGCCTAACGCGAGATCTGATAGATAGCAGGTCGGTAACTTGGCGGTGGGATGGGCTTGCCCAGTTGGCGGGCTGAATCAAGCCATGCCTGTTTGGCTTTTTCCACCTCGGACAACGCCTCTCCCGGCGTTTTTCCGAAAGCCGAGCACGACTCGAGGTCCGGAATGTCGCCGATGTAGCCCTCGTCTTCGTCGCTGTAGAAGATGTTAATGTGATAATCTTTCATGAATCTTCCCTCAGCAGGAGACGATTCGATTGGTTCGGGACAACTTACGCAAAAAAACGTCGGGCAAGCCCGACCGCTAAACGGCCAATGCTATGCGTTTCACTAACCATCCCCATTGCCCGGCACGGGAAACTGCTGGCACAAGTCGGCCACTTCGCCGCGAATCTTATCGAGCAGCGGTTGGTCGTCGGACGAGCGGAACGCCTTGAGGATCCAGCCGCCGACGGTGCGCATCTCCTGTTCGCCCATGCCGCGGGTGGTTAGGGCCGGGGTGCCGATCCGGATGCCCGAGGGGTCCATCGGCTTGCGACGGTCGAAGGGGATCATGTTCTTGTTGACCGTGATCCCGCATTCGTGCAAGGCCTCTTCGGCCGTGCGCCCGGTCAGGCCCAAGGGGGTCACGTCGGCCAGCATCAGGTGGTTGTCGGTTCCGCCGCTGACGAGTTCCACGCCCCCGCCGGCGAGCACTTCGGCCAAGACCTTGGCATTGTCGATGACCTGCTGGGCGTATTGTTTGTACTCGGGTTGCAGCGCTTCGCCGAAACAGACGGCCTTGCCGGCGATGGTGTGCATCAGCGGTCCGCCCTGGACGCCCGGGAAGACGGATCGGTCGATTCCTTTGGCGTACTCGGCCTTGCAGAGGATCATTCCGCCGCGCGGGCCACGGAGCGTTTTGTGCGTGGTCGTGGTAACGAAGTCGGCCACCGGCACCGGCTCGTCGTGCCACCCGGCCGCTACCAGGCCCGCGTACTGC
>CAYYOX010001043.1:0-1778 GCA_964473065.1 uncultured Planctomycetaceae bacterium
ACGTGGAACTTCTCCGGCACCTCGACCGACGGGACGGCCAGCGTGTACCAACGCTCCGCGCCGCGCTCGATCATCGAGTAGGGATACGTCAGGTCCTTGATTACCTTATGGTCCTGATCAAGCAGATAAACATGAAAATCCTCGTTCGGCGGGCGGGAGTGACCGTAGCGGCTGGCGAAGATCTGGATGGCCGCCACATGTTTCACCTCAGCCGGTCGCTCGAAGAGGACCGCCTGCCCCGAGCCGCCAAAACTCCGCTTGCCGTCGGCCGTGTCGTCGACATGGCTCACTTGCACGGCCCCCTCGGGAATCTTGCCTTCTGGCGGCGGCGGTGATGTGACCACAAACGGTCCACTGCGGCGATCGGCAAACGTGCTACTGGCCTCGGCCTTGGCGGCCCAGTGCGTTTTGCCCTGCCCGTCGACCAGCCCGACCGCGTCGATCTCGTTCCAGCCCTTGATCCTCGGCGAATCGAGATACAGCTTAACCCGCCGGACCGGGAAATCGACCTTCACGGGAAACTTCGAGACGACCACGCCGCCATCTATGGCGATGCCTTTGGGCCCCGGCTTCCCAATTTCGACTTCCTTGCCGCCGGGATCAAACACGGTAATCTTGCTGATTGCTCCCGGATTATAGGACTCATACACCTGAATTTCCGCCGGCTTTATCGTCTCGAGATACTCCAACACCAGCCACTCCTGCTGCCCATCCGGCGTCAACGACGCCCAAGCCGTCCGAAAATCCCCGGCCCGCGGCGTATCGGGCGGACCGGTGGCTTGCTCGGGGCCCCAGTTGCGATCTGACTGGACCGGCCTGGGCGAGGAAGGGCGTCCAGCAGGGGCTGTGGATCCATTTCCCGTCTCGAACACAAGCAGGTACGGCACGGCCGAATGGCCTTGCGCGTCCTTGAAGTTCCCGTACTTCTCCGAGTTGAGCCAGGTGACATAGGTTTTGCCCGGCTGAAGTTTCACCGGCAACACACAGGTCCTCCGGTCGGCCAGGTATCGCGCTTTTCCGGCCGTTGGGAGGGATGATTCATCGGAAATCTGGGCCCACGACCAGCTTCCGTCCATCATGTCCTTGCTGAAGGTGACACGAATCTCCGAGATCGACGAGTCGACGCTCGTGTCGCCGGAGCGGGGTACCGTCTTGACAACGACCGGCGGCATGGAAGCCACGCTGATATCCTCCGGCTGTGCCGACGCGAGACCTTCCATGGTGAGCACGATCACAGAGACCAGGATGAGTCGTTTCATGGCGCAATCCTCCTCTTCGATTGATAGTAATTGGGATTGATGGTTATTGGCGCGTTTCAAAAATGAGCAAGTACGGCACGGCCGAGCTGCCTTGCGCGTCCTTGAAGTTTCCGAACTTTTCCGAATTCAGCCAGGTGGCGTACGTTTTTCCGGGCAGAAGTTTCACGGGCAACACACAGGTTCTTTTGTCTGAGGAATATCGCGGTTTGCCGGTAATTTCGGGAAATGACTCGTCGGAAATCTGGGTCCACGACCAACTTCCGTCCATCATTTCCTTGCTAAAGGTAACGCGAATTTCTGTGATCGATGGATCCACTTTCGTGTCGCCGGACTGGGGCACTGTTTCCACGACCACCGGCGACAGCGTGTCTACGATTTTCTGGCGGGCAACTTCGGGAATCTTGCCTTCCGGCGGTGGTGGCGGCGTGACCGCAAGTCTTCGACTGCGCCGATCGGCAAACGTACTACTGGCCTCGGCCTTGGCGGCCCAGTGCGTTTTGCCCTGCCCGTCGACCAGCC
>CAYYOX010001044.1:0-1755 GCA_964473065.1 uncultured Planctomycetaceae bacterium
GCCCTGGTCGTCGCGGGACTTTTCCTGGGTGTATTGACTTTCACCAGCCTGCCGAAGGTCCCCTTGCTGGTGATCGGCGGCAGTTGTTTGGCGATGGCGTCGACGCTTTCGAGGCGAACGGCCCAGGCGGAAGTAGACAAGGAATCCCAACGAAAGGCCGAGGCGGCCAAGCCGAGCGATGAACGGATCGAAGACTACTTGACCGTCGATCCGATGGAAGTCGAGATCGGCGTGGGACTGATCCGGCTGGCCGATCCCAAACGGGGCGGCGATCTGCTGGAACGGATCCAACGCGTCCGACAGAATGTGGCCTCGGACATCGGCATCATCCTGCCGAAGGTCCGCATCCGCGACAACATGCGACTCGAACAGACACAGTATCGCATAAAGATCGCCGACATGACCGTCAGCGAAGGGGCCGTCTATCCGGACCAGTTCCTGGCGATGGATTCCGGCATGACCACCGGCAAGATCCCGGGCATGGAGACGAAAGATCCCGCGTTTGGCACGCCGGCCGTGTGGATCGAACACAACCTTCGCGACCAGGCCGAGATGTTCGGCTACACGGTCGTCGAACCGGGCAGCGTCATCGCCACCCACCTGACCGAGACCGTGCGACGCCATGCCGACGAGATTCTCACTCGCGACGCGACCAGCCACCTGATGGACGAGTTGAAGCAGACTTCACCCGCCGTGGTCGACGAGCTGATTCCCAACGTGCTGAAGCTGGCCGAAGTGCAGCAGATCTTGCAGATGCTCTTGCGCGAGAGCATTCCGATTCGCCAATTGAGCGCCATCCTGGAGACGCTCGGCGATTACGCCCCGCGCTCGAAGGATCCGATCTTGTTGTCCGAATACGTTCGCCACCGCTTGTCCCGGGCGATTTGCACCCGATATCGCGACCAGGAAAACCGCTTGCGCGTGATCACGCTCGATCCGGCTTTGGAAGATCGGATTCGCGCCGGGTTCGAGCACAACGAGAATGGGCTGTTCATTCGCATGTCGCCGCCGGCCGTCGAGGAGACATGCCGAATGATCGCCGTGGATCTGGAAAAACTGACCCTATCCAATTACCAACCCATCCTGCTGGTCAGCCCGCAGATCCGTGCGGCGCTGAAGCAAATCACCTTGCCGCACCTGCCGCAAGTGGTCGTGCTCAGCTACAACGAGATCACCAGGGATACGATCATCGAATCGCTGGCTATGGTATCGGATGCGAAAACGTAGTAAGCAGTAGGCAGTAAAAAGAAAGTAGAAGAATGTTTAGATCATCAACGGTGTTCAGTCTGGTTGTAGCGACGATGACTTGTGTATCTGTGTTGGCAATGGCATCTGACGACGCAAACCATGGGCCGAGAATGCAAGAAACGAAGGACAGCAGCGCCATCTTTCCGAGTGAAAGTTGGTTTGATGCTGATGTAAAGGCGATGTGGTCAAGGCCTGTCGAGTTTGCCATTAAATGGGATTCGGCCAGCAGCGACTTTGCCTTCGACCGGCAATTGTTGAACGAGTTAGAGGCTTCGTCGAATACTCTGATCATTTCCCGCCGTGTGGGATCATTCGCTTTCGGAATCATTCCCAATCGGTGACATCCCGTCCGTAGCCTCTAATCCCCAATCCCCAGCCCCTAAACTCTAGCCCCCAACTAGCCATGGAAGTCAAAACCTATCGGGCGAAGTCGATGCGGGAAGCATTGACACTGGTACGACGCGAACTGGGACCGGATGCGTCCGTTCTGCACACGCGCGAGGTGCA
>CAYYOX010001045.1:0-1751 GCA_964473065.1 uncultured Planctomycetaceae bacterium
CTTGCGTTGTCCTTGCTGGCCTCTTGGGCCACGGACGCCAGTGCCTATCCGACGTACGACGGCTGTAGTGACTGTCATGACGGATTCTTGGGTGGTCCCGGTAATCCCCTTCACAACCTGCACCTAACGTTGACCGGTGACTGCTTTCGGTGCCATGTGAACATTGGCGATATTCCAAGAACTACCTTAAGCGATGGGACGCGGGGATGTGTCGGTTGCCATGGGCGCGAGGAAGGTAGCGCGGGATTGAATGCAGCCGGCTTACGTCAGCACCACACGAATTCGGGAATAACTGTGTGTCAGGGTTGTCACTCGGATGCAAACCCGGCGAGCTTCACTCCGGTGGGCGAGGACGTCTTCCCGCCATTCTACGCCGCGGAAGGGCTCGATCCGAGTAGCGACAACTTAGACAATGACGGCGACCTACTGTACGACCTGGCTGATCCCGACTTCGCCGTAAACGAACCTCCGGTTGCCAATGCCGCCGGCCCCTACTTCGGCATTACTGGTGAAGCGGTGGCGTTCGTTGGCTCGGCTTCGAGCGACGATGGCGGAATCACGTCCTATGCCTGGACCTTCGGCGATGGCGGGGCAAGTGCGGATGCCAATCCGACCCACACGTATGCCGCGGCCGGAATCTATGACGTGACTCTGACCGTAACCGACGCTGAAGGCGAATCGGATATTGCCATCACCACGGTCACTGTGACGGATGTTCCTTCGCCGGGCACACTCGATCTGGATATCGCGGCCCTGCGCGTGTCGAAGCATATTGGCATGCGGCATCCGAAGGCCATCCGCATCAAGCTGGTCGTCCGCAATGGTGGGACCGTCGATGGCGTGGCCGAAGCCAGCGTCGTCGGAATGCAGAACGGCGTGATCGTCTATGACGAAACGCTGATCGTTTCCGACAAGCTCGGCAACGGGCGAACCACGTACGTGCTGCCCGAGTTCGTGCCTTCCGAGGCCGGCGACATCATCTGGATGGCCGTCATCGCCGACGAGGATGCCGATCTCGACGAAGCCGAGGCGACCACCAGAGTGGTTGACTAACAACCTGACAACGGTCCGGGAACCCCGGGTGGCTCGCCGCCCGGGGGTTCGCCGGATTCGTATAGTACGAGTAGGGGGGCATGTAAACGGCTCCCGCAAGAACGTCACAACGCGATATACTCGGCACGGCCAAGAACTGAGGTTTTTGTAGTCGCCGATTTGGCGTAAAGTGAGCAGTCGTCTCGACATACGGGGAAATCGGCGACTACAGAACACGCATCTTTCGCCCGTGTTGGGTATAGCACGGCCCGCGATGCCGTGGCATATAGAACGAGTGTACAGTTACCGGCTGTGCACTCGTTTTTTTGATCCAATACCACGAGTTCGCTTCTTGCCCAATCCTCGGGCCTTTTGGTGAAGACCGCCATAAAGTGCTTGACATATTCCCTGTATACGAGTATATTGGGGATCCGCGTTCTATGGGCAGGTTCTTCAGCATCCGCTGGATGCCCAGCGGTTATTCTGGATCAAGTTATTCTTAGGGGACTAGTATGAGAAAACTAACAAGCTTCGTAATGTTCGGCGTTGTCATGGCTTTACTGACCTTTTGGACGTCCGAGGCCGCTGCCTATCCGCGGTACAACGACGGCTGTAGTGATTGCCACGGGGAGTTCACCGATGCCACGTCGACCAAGGGCAGCGTTTTTCCGTCCGATAGCAAACACGAAATGCACCGAAACGCCGGGGCGATGGACACG
>CAYYOX010001046.1:0-1750 GCA_964473065.1 uncultured Planctomycetaceae bacterium
TATGCCCTCACCCCCGGCCCCTCTCCCAAAGGGAGAGGGGAGGTTGAATTCGCGTCTTGCAAAAGTTCAGTTCTTACGCTTTGATCGTGTATGGCTCGCGTTGCTCGCGCTTCAGCCAACTGTTGGCGTCGGCGTCGCCGACGATCTGCTCGGTCTTCGGGTCCCAGTTCAACTTGCGATCGAGCCGTAGCGAGATGTTGGTCAGGTGGCAGCAGGTGATCGTGCGGTGCTGGATTCGCACGGGCGAGACGGGCTCCTCGCGCGTCTTGACGCACTGGAAGAAATTGCCCATGTGGTCGTTGCTCGGGCGAACGCGCCAGGCGTCCTCGGGCAAGGGGTTCTCTTTGAGCTCGTCGACCGGCTTGCCGTAGATCCCGCCGCGGTTGACGAACAGGCGACCCTTCTCGCCGATGAACATGATGCCGTCGCGGCTGTACGCCTTGATTTCCTCGGGCACGTCCTTACCGAAAAGCCAGTCGAGCTGTTCGGGCGTGGTCTGCTGGTGCTCGCCGACCTGGCCGAAACGGGCCCGTTGGTTGATCGACGCGAAATAGAGCAACTCGACGCCGTTGGCGTAGAGCATCCGCGAGAAGAACCGGTCGGCCGTGTTGTAGTACTGGTCGCCCTTGGGGTTGGGGAACAGCCCGCGGGCGTCGACCGATGTGGGGCCGCTCAACTCGGCATCGATCCCCCATTGGGCAATGTCGACGTGGTGGTTACCCCAATCGGTGACGATCCCGCCGGCATACTCGTACCACCAGCGGAAGTTGGCGTGGGTCCGCGTCGCACAATAGTCGTGCTCGGGGGCCTGACCTTGGTACATGTTCCAGTCGAGGTTCTCGGGCACGGGCTGCGCGGCGAACGGTCCGCCCTGGGTCGTGTAAAAGGGCAACGCGACCCAAACCTGCTTGAGCTTGCCGAGGCGTCCGTTGCGGACCAGCTCGACGGCCGTTTGGCATTGGCCCGCCCAGCGTTGCTGGGTGCCGACTTCCGCCACGCGGCCGGTCTCCTCGACGACCTTGCGCATGATCTTGCCTTCGTCGATGGTCAAGGTCATCGGCTTTTCGGTATAGATGTCCTTGCCGGCCCGGCAGGTATCGGTGCAAACGGCCGTGTGCCAATGGTCGGGCGTGCCGTTGATGATCACGTCGATGTCGTCGCGCTCCAACAGCTTGCGGTAGTCCTGATAAACATCCGGCTTGCCGCCCAGTTGTGCCTTGGCCCGTTCGGCATTGTTCAGATCCACATCGCAGACGGCTACCACATCGCCGAACCGGGCCGCCGAGTGCGTATCGCCGGTGCCTTGCCCGCCCATGCCGATCGCGCCGATGTTGGGCCGATCGTTCTTCGACTCCTGGGCTTTGGCGCGACTTGCCGTGAAGAAATAAGGCGTGACCGTCCCGGCAGCGGCCCATGCGGCCGAGGATCGCAGGAATTCACGACGGGTGGAATCAGAACGAGACGAATCAGAACGGGACATGGGGCAGGCTCCTTAACTCGGGGAGTAATGGCGGGGTGTGCATTTCTTGACGCAGCAGACAAACACCCATTATCCTCGACCGGGTGGCCGTCGTCAACATTGGCCGGAGGAACATACCCCACCAGAAACGAAGAAAGACTTGCGACTTCTCACAAGCCTTGCCCCCTAGTGGTGGCGGTGGATGTCCCGAGAGAACGCCGTAAGTGCGGCTATTTCGGCACCTGCGGCGACAACCTGTTCGCCTATCTGATATGCCGGCGAATCACGGAT
>CAYYOX010001047.1:0-1747 GCA_964473065.1 uncultured Planctomycetaceae bacterium
GTGATTAAAGGGAACTAGAACTTTGGTAAAAACAGTTCCTCACTACAAGAACAACGCGGGAGTCTAACAGCACTTTCGAAAATAAATGACAAGCCCCGCAGTAAACAATACTTACTTTCTCACCCTGTGTCGGTCCAGCGACTTTAATATGCCCCTCTTGTGTGAAAACAAACGCCGAGGCTTCCACCCGAAAGGGCTGCAAGCATTCGCTGGTCCACCACAACTAACGCTTTTCAGCACCACCGACATCCTCTACACTGAATTAGTCCGGTTCACGGTTTTGGGAAAAACAGTTATGGGCCCGTCAGCTACCGATTATCAGGCCGGTTCGGCCGATCCGAGCTCGATCTCCTCCGGTCTTCTGGGACGCGTCAAGGTCCAGCAGCCGGAGGCTTGGCGGCAATTGGTACGGCTGTTCGGCCCGGTGGTGTACGGGTGGTGTCGCCAGTCGGGCATCCAACCGGCGGACGCAGCCGATGTGGTCCAGGAGACGTTTCGTGCGGTCTCGGCCGGTGTGGAGAAATTCCGCCGCCAGCAGCCCGGGGACAGTTTTCGCGGTTGGCTGTGGACGATCGCGCGCAACAAGATCCGCGACCATTTTCGTCGCTACCGAGATTTTCCCGCCGCAGAAGGCGGCACCGACGCCCAGCAACAATGGGCCCAAATTCCAGACACGCCCCCGCCGAGCACAATCACAGGCGGGCAGTCCGGCTCAAGTCAGAGTCTCACGCATCGAGGCCTGAAATTGATCCGCGGGGAATTCGAGGATAGCATCTGGCAGGCCTTTTGGCGAACCACCGTGGATCGGCTGTCGGCCGCCGAGGTGGCCGACGAGTTGGGTATCACCCGAGCGGCCGTCTACCAGGCAAAATACCGCGTGATGCGCCGCATCCGCCAGGAACTGGGTGAGTTGTTGGGATGAGAAAATAAGTATTGTTCACCACTGGGCTCATCATTCATTCCCAAAAGTGCTGTTAAACTCCCGCGTTGTTCTTGTAGCGAGGAACTTTTTGTACCAAGAACCGGGAGGACCCTACGATGTCCAAACTAGCTTGCCCAACCCATGATGAGCTCTTGTCCTACGTCGTAGGACGGCTTCCTGAGGATTCGGCCGATGCCTTGGCTGTCCATGTCGACGAGTGTTCCGATTGCCAGATGACGCTCTCCGACGTCGACGAAGGTGAGGATACGCTGGTCGTTGGACTGCGAGAGTCGGCTGCCGAAAATCTGTTTCAGGACGAGCCCGAATGCAGTGAAAGCGTCAGACTGTTGGAATCCCTGGTGTCTCCCGGCGGCGCGGCGGGGCAGTTGAGCCGACTGGGGGAATATCAACTGTTGGAGAAGCTCGGCCACGGGGGCATGGGCACGGTCTACAAGGCCGTGCATACCAAGCTCGATCGCATGGTGGCCTTGAAAGTGCTGCCGCGAAACCGCATGGACGATCCTCGGGCGGTCGCCCGATTCGAACGCGAAATGAAAGCGGTCGGGGCGCTGGACCATCCGAACATCGTGCGCGGCCTCGATGCGCGAGAAATCGACGGGACGTGTCTCTTGGTCATGGAGTATATCGAAGGGTTGGATCTCTCCAAGCTCGTGCGACGGCTGGGTCCGCTGCCGATCGCCGATGCGTGCGAATTGGTCCGGCAGGTGGCCAAAGGCTTGCAGGCGGCCCATCAACACGGGCTGGTACACCGCGACGTCAAGCCGTCGAATCTGATGCTCGCCGATACGGGCGAAGTCAAACTGT
>CAYYOX010001048.1:0-1739 GCA_964473065.1 uncultured Planctomycetaceae bacterium
TTTCGTCCTGGCGGCGATAGCGGCGGCCCACCGCGCCCTTCTCGTCGTAAAAGACGTTCATGTGCGGCTTCAGTTGGCGATAGACTTCGCGGGCCGCCTCGGGCATGCCGTCCTTCTTGACCAACGGGAAGACGGCCGCCTTGATCGGGGCCAGACGCGGGTGGAACTTCATGTAGACCCGTTTGGTCGGCTTGCCCTTGTCGTTGGGCACCTCGTCCTCTTGATACGCCTCGCAAAGGAACGCCAAGGTCGCCCGATCGGCGCCGGCGGACGGCTCGATCACGTGCGGGATGAAACGCTCTTTGGTCTGGTCGTCGAAGTAGCTCAGGTCCTTGCCGCTGCCGCGATAGCGCGGCTGGCCGTGCTCGTCCTTTTCGACTTCCAACGGGCAACTGTTCGGGTCGAGCTTGCCTTCCATGTGGCTGCGCAGGTCGAAGTCGCCGCGGTGGGCCACGCCCTCGAGCTCGCCAAACTCGCCCTCGGCCAGGAACGGAAAGGCATACTCGATGTCGGCCGTGCCGGTCGAATAGTGGCTCAGTTCGTCGGGGTCGTGGTCGCGCAACCGCAATCGCTCGCCCGCCAACCCGAGGTCGGTGTACCACTTGAACCGGCGATCGCGCCAATACTTGTACCACTGCGGCGACGTCTCCGGCTTGCAGAAGAACTCGATCTCCATCTGCTCGAACTCCCGCGAGCGGAACGTGAAGTTGCGCGGCGTGATCTCGTTGCGAAAGCTCTTACCGATCTGCGCGATGCCGAAGGGGATCTTCACCCGAGTGCTATCGAGCACGTTTTTGAAGTTGACAAAGATCCCCTGTGCCGTCTCAGGGCGCAGGAAGACCTTGCTGCTCTCGTCGCTAACCGCGCCGGTATGGCTCTCGAACATCAGATTGAATTCCCGCGGCTCGGTCAGGGTGCCCAAAGTTTTGGCGTCGGGACCGAGTACTTCGGCCAAGTTCTCGATGGTCGTCAGGTCGACCACCGGGCCGTCCCAGTGCAGCTTCTCAGCGCTTTTGGCCCGCAAGTTGAAGTACTTCATGGCCTTCCGCTGGGTCTCTTCCAGCGCTTCATCGCCGCTGACGTTCACAGCGACGAAGATTCGCTTGTCGTCCACCTCGGCCCAACGCCCCTGGAGCTGATCGTAACGATAGCGGCCGTTCGACTCGCGGCAGTCGACCAAAAAGTCGTGAAACAGATCGTAGTGGCCCGAGCACTTCCAGACCTGAGGGTGCATGATGATTGTGCAGTCCAGGCCGGTCATCTCGTAGGTCGCGGGAGCGCCCGGTTGAACGTCGAGTTCGTCGTGGGCGGTGACCATGTCGCGCCACCAGGCCTCGCGGACGTTGCGCTTCAACTCGACCCCCAGCGGCCCGTAGTCCCAGAAGCCCTGCAACCCGCCGTAAATCTCGCTCGATTGAAACAAAAACCCGCGCCGCTTGCACAGGGCTACTAGTTGATCCATTTCCATAATGACGATTCACTCCAACTAAAGAAACGAGGTAAGCGTACACAGAGCAAGGGTTTTGGACAGGATAACAGGATGATCAGGATAAAAGGAAAGAGAAGCCTTGGTTTTGCTTTTCCCGTCTTCTCTCACCATACCTCAACCAAACTTGGCTAAAACGTAGCGAAGATCGAGAACTCCATAGAATCAACACCAGGAATAATGAGTTTCTTGGTCTTTCATCCTGTCCATCCTGTTATCCCGTCAAAATACCTGCCCGTCAATTCTCCGTGAA
>CAYYOX010001049.1:0-1738 GCA_964473065.1 uncultured Planctomycetaceae bacterium
CCCCTACACCGCACGCGGCCAAGCAACTTTTCGTCCGGCCGATATTTGATTACCTTGGTTACCACGCCGGAACCGACCGTCCGCCCGCCTTCACGAATGGCAAACCGTACGTTCGCGTCCAAGGCGATCGGGGACACTAGATCCACACTCACCCTCACATTATCGCCCGGCATGCACATTTCCACGTCGCCGAGCAAGTTGGCCGAACCGGTGACGTCCGTCGTACGGAAGTAGAACTGCGGACGATAACCGCTGAAGAACGGCGTGTGTCGACCACCTTCCTCCTTCGAGAGGACGTAAACCTCGGCCTCGAACTGCGTGTGCGGCGTGATGGAGCCGGGCTTGGCCAATACCTGGCCGCGCTGAATCTCATCTCGCTTGACGCCACGCAACAGGCACCCGACGTTGTCGCCGGCTCGCCCCTCATCCAGCATCTTATTGAACATCTCGACGCCCGTGCAAACCGTTTTCCGAGACTCCTTCAGCCCGATGATCTCGACTTCCTCGCCCGTCTTGACAATACCCTGTTCGATACGACCGGTGGCTACCGTGCCGCGGCCTTCGATCGAGAAAACGTCTTCGATCGCCATCAGGAAGGGCTTGTCGGTAATTCGCTCCGGCTCCGGAATGTACGAGTCAATCGCATCCATGAGTTCTTGGATGCACTTGTTCTTGTCCGCATCGGTCGGATTGTTGTAGGCCGAGAGCGAGTCGCCGCGGACGATCGGAATGTCGTCGCCCGGGAAGCCGTAGTCGGTGAGCAACTCACGCAACTCCAACTCGACCAGCTCCAGCAACTCCTCGTCATCGACCAGATCGACTTTGTTGAGAAACACGACCAGCGCGGGCACGTTCACCTGACGAGCCAGCAGCACGTGTTCGCGGGTTTGCGGCATGGGGCCGTCGGCCGCCGAGACGACCAAGATCGCCCCGTCCATTTGGGCCGCACCGGTGATCATGTTCTTGATGAAATCGGCGTGGCCCGGGCAGTCGATGTGGGCGTAATGTCGATTCTCACTTTCGTACTCGACATGGGCCACCGCGATGGTGACGGTCTTGGTCGAGTCGCGGACCGTACCGCCTTTGGCGATATCCGCGTAGGACTTGAACTTGGCAAAACCCTTTTCCTGCTGGACGGCCAAAATCGCCCCGGTCAACGTGGTCTTGCCATGGTCAATGTGGCCGATCGTGCCCACATTGACGTGGGGTTTGGTTCGTTCAAAAACTTCCTTGGCCATTTTCTTTTAACTCCCTAACATTCAAACAAGCGGGTTTACGAATATGTACACTGGACGGACCGAAAACTGGTCGAAAAAACCTTGGGCCGGCCGACCAAAGACCTGCTATTGGGACTCGGGCCCACGACCTCACCTTTATTAAGGGACCCTTCTCGACTCGTATTTCGTGCTCTAACCTATTGGCCAGCCAGGGTTTGCGACTGTTCGTCGAAGGCGGTGCGCGTAGGCGGCCTGCGGCATTTGTGCCAAAACGTATCACTATCGCGTATCAGCCCAAACCCGTCAAGGCCCACCGCCCTTTTTTTTCGCGAAACGCCTTCTGACCGAGCGGATGCCAAGGCCCTCCCCTCGACATTTCCCAAAACAGAGCAAGGTAGTGTACCGGTACACTACCTTGCGAGCTTGTTGAGATTGGTTGTCGGCGTTTCAAATCGTCGTAAGCCCTTATGCGATAAGGGCTTTCTGAACGCTCTGCTGATGGGATTCGAACCCATGACCTC
>CAYYOX010001050.1:0-1737 GCA_964473065.1 uncultured Planctomycetaceae bacterium
CTGCCAACGGTTCTGACTCGTTTTTGTGGAATGGAAATAGTGGACTGGCTCCGAGCATCCGTAGTTGCTAACCCCGCCGGAAATCTTCCAGGCTCGGTGCCTGTCCCCCTTTTCCACGCCAGGCGGCCACGCCGGGTTGTCCGCTGGGGTCCTCTCGTAGGGTGGGTCGAGGAACGAAGACCCACGCGGTAGAATAAAGAATGTCGGAAACCTATTTCGTCATTCGGATTTCCCTTTCCAAGATCACAACCATTCCCTGGGAGCATGACCACGATGAGCAAAGAAAACAGCAAAACCAAGAGTGACCTCTCGCGTCGGCAGTTTGTGAAGCGTTCGTCGCTGGCCTTGGCGGGCGCGGCCGTGGCGGCCGAGATCCCCTTTGTCCATGCGGCCGAAACTAGCGGCGATACCGAGATCAAGATCGGACTGATCGGCTGCGGCGGACGCGGGACCGGGGCCGTGCTCGATGCGATGGGCGCCGCCACGAGGGTCATCTATCCCGCGGCCGGCTACCATACCGAGGACGTGGCCGACGGGGCTCGCGTCGAGAGGAAGAACGTCAAAGTAGTGGCCTTGGCCGACATGTTCGACGATCGGCTATCCAACTGCCGGGCACAACTCGCCAAGCTTGGCATGGAGATCCCCAAGTCGATGTGCTTCACCGGCTTCGATGCCTACAAGCAACTGCTGGAGATCTCGGAGGTCAACTACGTGATCCTGGCCACGCCGCCCCATTTTCGACCCATGCAGCTAGAGGCGGCCGTCGAGGCGGGCAAGCATGTCTTCATGGAGAAGCCGGGCGCCGTCGACGCACCGGGTGTGAAGACGGTCATCGAGGCCGGCGAAATGGCCAAACAGAAGGGCCTGGGAATCGCCGCCGGCACGCAACGACGCCACCTGAAGAGCTATCAAGAGACGATCAAACGCATCCAGGACGGCGCCATCGGCGACATCGTTTACGCCCGATGCTATTGGAACGGCGGCGAGATTTGGGTGATCGAGCGAAAGCCCGAGTATAGCGACTTGGAATGGCAGTTGCGCAATTGGAACTATTTCACCTGGCTCGGCGGCGATCACATCGTCGAGCAGCACGTCCACAACCTCGACATCATGAACTGGGTGCTGGGAACGCATCCGGTCAGGGCCGTCTCCGGGCTGGGAGGACGCCAGGTGCGCACAAGCCCTGTGCATGGCCACATCTTCGACCACTTCGCCATCGAGTTCGAGTATCCAGGCGGCATCCGCATGTTCAGCCAATGCCGGCAGATCAACGGCTGCCGGAATATGGTCGAAGAGGCCATCGTGGGAACCGGCGGCGTGAGCAACTGCCAAAACTTCATCGGACCGAAGGACGGCAAACGCTGGCGCTACCGCGACCGAGACGCCAATCCTTACCACCAGGAACACGAGGACCTGATCGCCAGCATCCGCGACGGCAATCCCATCAACGCGGCTCAGGCCATCGCGGAAAGCACCATGACCGGCATCCTCGGTCGCGAGGCCGTCTACAGCGGGCCGGCCGTCTATTGGGACAAGGCCATGCAATCGACCACCCGGCTAGGCCCGGAGAAGTACGAGCTAGGACCCTGTCCCACGCCCGAAGTGGCCATGCCCGGCGTCTACAAGCTCAGTTAAGGGCATTCCGTAGGTCAGGGCTCGCCCTGACGCAGTGAAGTGAAGACACGCGACGCGGAAGATGTCAGGGCCAACCCTGACCCACCGCCTCCCCGTCCCTCG
>CAYYOX010001051.1:0-439 GCA_964473065.1 uncultured Planctomycetaceae bacterium
GGGCCAACACCGTCGGGCGACCGGCCGCGAGTCGTCTGGTCCACTTCGGCCGCATCGAGGACCCAGTCGCGGTCGGGAGCGTACAGAAACAGCCGCTCGCCGGTTGAGGCCCCGAAGCCGAGTTGTGTTTGACTCAGGGCCACCATTTGTCCGCCGGCAAGCAGTTGCTCGGGCAGGATGTACTCGGCGCCGCTGGAGGTGGCGAGCACGTAGCCGCCAAGCTCCACCGGCAGATCGCCGTAGTTGGTCAACTCGACGAAGAACTGCGATTGATCGTCCACGCCGACTTCGTTGAGGGCCAGCGTGAGGTCGAGAATCAACCCCTCCGGCGGCCAAAGGGTGCGCGTCAGCTCCATGGCGAACATCGCATCCGCGTCATCGGGCGCCGCCTGATGCAACTCGACCGCCAACACGTTCGTGCCCTGCTGCAAGGCATCGG
>CAYYOX010001051.1:449-1736 GCA_964473065.1 uncultured Planctomycetaceae bacterium
CGATAGACCTCCTGGCCATTCAAGTAGAAGACGGCCCCATCGTCGACCATCAGATCCAGCGTCAAGTCGGTCAGGGCCGCGGGGCCGGAAGAATCGAACTCGGCGCGGAAGTAGTAGGTAGTCAACGCGGGCGGAAGTTCCACGTCCTGGCTGACAAACGGCAGCGTGAGGTCCAAGTTTTGTTCGTCGGGCGTAGGATCCGCGGTAAACGTCCAGTCGGAGGCGCTGTTCTGGTCCACGCTGCCGATCCGCTGCAGAGCGTCGGACGTGGCCGCCGCGCTGTCGACCGATGGGCCGTTCCAGACGGCGTCCACACGGATGTCCAGGAAACTACCCACGTCGATTTCCATCGAGGCGACCTCTTCCGGCGCGTACCCCCAGATGACGAAGTCGAGGATCTGACCTTCGCCGTCGAGAATCATCACCCAGCCCTCCTCGCGGGTTCGCCAATAGATGTTGTCGCCGACGACGTCGGCCCGATAAAGCACCTCGCCGGGCGCCATGCTGGCGGGAAAATCCCAGAGCGGCGCGTGGACTTCATTGATGTCGTAGTTGTAGGCGTTGTTGGCCGCCACCACCCAGCCGGACGTGGCGATCGTGCTTTCGGAGAGGTTTTGGACCTCGAAATAGTCGGGCGCGAGGGTGCCGGCCTCGGTGATCAGGACCGGAGGGATGGTCGTCTGCGAGATATCCCACTCGCTGTCGTCGAACCCCGACTCCCGCCAGGCCGCGCCCAAGTCCGTGCCTGAGGCTTCGTACTTCCACGAACTGCCCGTCCCCAGAAGCAAGCTGGTTTCGATCGGGGTGGGCGTGGGGAAATTGATCGTGGCGGGCGTACCGCCGATCTGGATACTTGCGGCCCAATTCTCCGGCGGTGCGCTGGCGGTGATGGGGCTGATTTTCGCCAGTGAAGCCCCGCCGCCGTCGGAGGCCACGGGCCACTCACTGCCGTCCTCGTACTGCAACCCATCCATAAACCGGCCGTTGCGATCCAACAGTTCCAAGCCCTCGCCCCCGTTGGACAAGCTGCCGACGTATGGCCCCAACACGCCGGTCAGCCCGGTCGCCGCCTCAGTCGCCGCCGGGTCCTTGGCGATCAGCAGGTACTCGCCGGCGCGGAGGAACGTCCCTTCGTCAAACGTGTACTCCACGCCGTCGGCCAACGACCAGCGCGAGATGTCCATGTCGGTGGAAAGCTGGTTGTGCAACTCGATCCATTCCATATCCGGCTGATTGTCGGCCGGATGGTACATGATCTCGTTGAAGACCACCGTACTATCGGCTGAA
>CAYYOX010001052.1:0-1731 GCA_964473065.1 uncultured Planctomycetaceae bacterium
TCATCCGGGGGAAGCGTATGTTGACTTGAAAAAGTGTGGACATGCTGGTCTCCTACGCTACGCCGCTCCAAAACTCAATGTTACGCTGAACCACTACATTTTCTTGACGCAAGCCGGACCAATTCACCACAGCGACAGGATGTTCTCAAAGACGTCAAAGAGCCGATTTTGTCGTGTATCACTGAAATGTCGCATGGCGGGCGCAACTCCTTATGTAGCAAAGCGTTAAGCATAGCGCACGGCAATGCGGCGTCAACCCAAAAAATGGGCGCAACTCAAGGCTGGCTCTGTGGTTTCGCGAATTATGCCAGACCCTATGATTTCTGTCGGCGGCGTGTCTCGCTAATCCAGAATAACCCAAAATTATTTCAAGAAAACTGTTGCAAATCGATATCGAACGTGATAGAAACCGGTTGCCAGGTGGCTGAGCGTTGTCGGATAGGCTCCGCCGGCCTGACAATCAAATCGTGAGATCTGTTGCCCGCTTTCGATGGGTGAACTCGAGTAAGACAACTTCGCAGACGGAGACAACACTCATCGGGATCCGTGAATCATTTGGAGGTTATTGGAGTGCTCGCTCCAGAGCACTCTCTCATTTTTCCATGCGTGGATAGTACATTTTCCACTAGTTGAAAGGGAGGCCCAGGATGAAGACGCGAATGACTGTTGTGACCTTTGTGGCGGCCTGCGTGCTGCTTGCCCTCAGCGGCGCCGCACGGCTTCAAGCCGGCGTGATCAGCTACATCAAGCTCGATCCCCTGACCGCGGACGCGGATGCCGGGATCAGTCCGGCCGACTTCTACACCCATTTGCTGGACTTCGGCAACGCCAGTGCGGCCACGGTCAACGGCGTGCCGTTCACGCAAGTCACGCTGGGTAACATCGGTTCCGTCCCTGATCTCGACTTCACCATCAACTCGGGCGGCGCGAACGAACACCCGGGCGCGTTTAATCCTGGCGTGGACGTCTCGCAAGGCATGTACAACGTACTCTACGACTTTGTCTACAACGGCGGCACCGCAGCCGGCGGCGTCGCCGAGATCACGCTTTCCGGGTTGATCCCCGGCTTCCAGTATGAAACGCGGATCTATTCCCGGCAGTGGACGTGGTCGACCTTGCGGACGGCCACGTTCGATTTCGACACCGACGGCGACGGGATTGCCGAGGATACGATTCCCTGGATCAACCAGGACGACGCCAGCCAGATACCGCCCAGCGACGGCTCGTATGTCGACACGACGGCCTATGCGATTTCGTATCAGTTCACCGCCGGGAGCGAAACCGAAACGATCTCCGTCACCCAGCACAACTACAACTACGCCTGGCACCTCTACGGTTTGACGAACCAGGAATTTGACGTCACCGACCTGACTTGGGACGGCGAAGGCACCGGGCCCTGGAGCCCCTCGACGCGATGGGAAGGCGGAATCCTCGGCGACGTGCCCACCGCTCATACCAACACCACGGTCGTCAACGACGTGGTCATCGTCGGCGAGAACGCCTTCGCCCGCACGCTTTCAGTCAACAGCGGCGGGATCGAAATCGACCCCGGCACGGCACTTTCGGTCGGCATGGACGTGAGCTTCGCCCCAGGCGCCACGTTGACTATGGGTGCGGGCGCCACGTTATCGGCCGGAAGAGGAAACCTTCCGTTGATCGCACCCGACGGGGACATCACGATCGGCGTCACCTCCCAAAAGCTGACCGCCCCCGGCTTTAACGACGGGGGCG
>CAYYOX010001053.1:0-1731 GCA_964473065.1 uncultured Planctomycetaceae bacterium
TTAAGCTTCTGATCAGTGACACTATACTTGATCTGCCGGCCGGGGAGGTTCAGTACGATTTCCTCGGCGTCGCCCACCTCAACCGTGAGGCGGACGTCGAGAAGATCGCTGCCTATGGGTAGCGTCACCGGCTCGCCGGCCACAAGGTCCTGCGGATCCGCCAGGTTGCTCTTCACTCGCAGTTGCTCGATCTCTTTGACGGGCTTGGCAAACATTCGAATGCCGTCTTCGGTGGTGCGCAGCGTTAGGCGATGGGGAAAACTGAAGTGCTGGTTGTATGGCCCCGGCGCCGCAATCCTGACCCAGCCGATCTGGATCTTGCGTCCGTCGGGCGCGTTGTCAAAGGTCTGGGAAGCGTAGTAGTTGCCGTAGTGGACCCGGTGCTTGCCCTCGTGCTCCGGGGTGAAGGTCTTTCCGTCGAATGCCCCCACGGCATACATGGCATCGGCCGCAAAGACCACCCAGCGGGTGTTTGCTGCATCGCCGTCAACGGGAAGCTCGAACAACTCGGTGCACTCGTAGTAGCCCGGTAAGTGACTCTGTTCGGTCCAGTCCTTCATGTTGGTGGAGGTATAGAAGGCAGCGTTGCGCCCGCCCTTTTCATCATAGACGGCCATCACCCAGTGGCCGCCGAGTTGTTTGGCTTTGGCATCCAGAGGCGTATCGTTCTGATCGTATTGGTACCAGATCACCTTCGGATCGCGGCCGCCGTGCTTCACGACGGGGTTTTTCTCATAGTAGGTGAAGGTTTCGCCGCCGTCGGTGCTGTAGGCGATGGATTCGCCGCCGTATTTCGGAAAACCGTAGCCGGTGTCGGTGAAGAAGGCGACCAGCGCGTTCTTGCCCCAACCGGCCGTATTCTTCTTGTCTACCGTGGCGCCGCCGGAAAAGCAGTCGTGTGCGGCAAACGTCTTGCGGAGCAGCTTATTGGGATGTTGCTCCCAATGCAGGAGATCCTTGCTCGTGGCATGCCCCCACGTCATGTTACCCCAAGGCAGCCCCACCGGATTGTGCTGGAAGAAGAGATGCCACTTGCCATTGTGGTAGACCATGCCGTTGGGATCGTTGTTCCAACCCACCTTCTGGGTGAAATGAAACTGGGGGCGATAGGGCTCTTTGTAGAAATTCTCTTCGCCGGGAATGGTGTCGGATTGCTTCACCAAGGCAAAACCTTCGTCCGTGGTCTTGTCGACCACGACGCGCGCCTGCTTGCCCTGGTAGCTTTCGATGGTGAAGAAAGCATACCAGTCGACCTGCTCGGGCGAGGAGGCCACATTCAGGCCATACTCACGGACCCTTTCCTCGCCGATGTAGAGATGAATATGAGCATCGACCTTGCCGTTCTGGATCGGGATGATGAGATACTTGTTCTCGACCGTGAATTCCTTTTCCCTCGTCTGCAAGTCCTCCTGGCCGAAGGCCGCAGCGCTAAAAGTGAGAAGAAGGAAATGTACAGCAACAACCCCAACGAAAATCTTTTTCATGACACTACTCCATCTGGTGAAAAACTGATAGCGACCCTAATCAAGGGATATAAAGTTAATCGGCAGACTCTTTCGTCGGCACTAGCCGTACGGCCATGCCTCCCTGGGCCGTCATGGCGGCTTTCAGAACGCTGTCGCTTTTCACTTGCCGGCGGGTCACGCGGACTTTGGTTCGCGTGTCGATCGTGGGATCGTCGCTGTAGATGTGGGCGTCGAACGGCTGGCCGGCGGGCAGGAAATCCAACGG
>CAYYOX010001054.1:0-1728 GCA_964473065.1 uncultured Planctomycetaceae bacterium
TCGGGCGATTGCGCGAATCCGTTGACAGCGGCGGAGTTGGCGGAGGCGATGGGAGTGAAACCACAACCAGAAGGGACCAGCGAATGAGCATCACGGGGTTACCGACCTGTTACCGTTGCGGCTCGACCCCTTGCGAGTGCAAGGATGGGATCACGCTGATTCACGGCGATTGCCGGGATGTGCTGCCGATGCTGGAAGCGGGGAGCGTGGACCTTGTGTTGACGGACCCGCCGTATGGGATCGGGCATCTAATGAAAGGCGGCAAGAATACGGGGCACTGGAACGTATTATCTCAAGGAAATCCTTGGGACAAAGACGCTCCCGACCTTACATTTATAATGGGAATTGCCCCGTATTTTGTTATCTGGGGCGGTAACTACTTTCCGCTACAGCCAAGCCGTTGTTGGTTCGTTTGGGTAAAGACAAACGCGGTGCCAACAATGGGACAATGTGAATTGGCCTGGACAAACCTTGAACGACCGATACAGCGGTTTGAGTGGCGGGTCGGGGGTAACAACGGGCATCCAACAGCGAAGCCGCTAGAACTGTTTCGGTGGTGCGTGGTGGAGTCGAGAACTGCCGGAACCATCCTCGACCCCTTCGCCGGTTCAGGCACCACCGGCCGCGCCTGCAAAGACCTCGGCCGCCGTTGCATTCTCATAGAAATCGAAGAGCGCTACGTTGAAATAGCGGCCGGCCGGCTCGAGCAAGAGGTGCTGTTCACTTGACCAATTCAACCACCTTACCCGGAATGGAACAATGAAGCACATGATTCACGTCCTGCTCACCCAGAAACAAGCCGACGCGCTGGACGAATACCGGTTTCTGATCGGCCTGCGGGACAGCAAACGCATAACGCGACGGAAGGCCATCCGGATACTGATCGACGAGATGGATACTCCGCAACAATCTCAGGGGGTACGATAATGGAAACCATACCCTACATCGTGGCGGGCATCTGCTTCGTGGCGGGCATCTGCTTCGTGCTGGCGGTGGCGTATCGGTGCCAGATCAGTTGGCTGAAAGGAAGCCTTGCGCTGGAGAAAAGATTTAACACAAGTCTCGCAAAGGACCGTTTCAAAGCCATGGAGGAGTCCGAGGACGGCCAGACCCGCATCCGCGAATACCTCGACCTCCACCGGCGCGACCAGGAGGAAATCGAGGCACTGCGTGAGTTATCGGGTCATCAGATTGCCGATTTGGGCCCGATGGCCAGGCAGTTCACGGCGGCCGCGCAGCATATACTCGCTCGACAAAAGGAGTGCGAAGAGCGGCTTGCGAAGATTCCGACCACCCCCCCGCCAACGGGTTGCTCTTGACATTTCGTGCCAAACGGGGGATTATTTCAGGAAAGGAGAAGCCATGGCAATCACCGAACTCTATGTCGATCCATCGATAGCTGGCAACAGCGGTGCCGGGACTGCCGGTAATCCGTATGGCGACCTCCAGTGGTTGGCTGACCAAGAGGCGTTCGACACGACAAACGGAACCCGAATCAGTGTCACGGTTGGCGACGGCACGGCAGAGATTTCAGCAGCGGGGCTGGACTTCGCGACCAACTTCTTCAACCTCGGCGGTCCGTCTGCAACAGCCCCGCTGGTTATCCAGGGGTGCAAGAACGAATCCCCCTTGGTTGCCGGAGACGGTGACTGGACGACTCAAGCGGGCATTGGCCGAATTGACTGCAACAACAACAAACTGTTTGCCGCGAACAACCAAAACTATATC
>CAYYOX010001055.1:0-1728 GCA_964473065.1 uncultured Planctomycetaceae bacterium
CAAGGCCGAGTAGAGGGTCGTGGTCTTGCCGGAACCGGTCGGCCCGGTGACGATCAGAATGCCATGAGGACGCTGAATGAGCTGGCGGAAGGTGCGGGTGTCGCTCTCGCGCAAGCCCAGGCGGGCCAGGTCCAACTGGACCTGGCGCCGATCCAGGACACGCATCACGATGCTTTCCCCGAACATCGTCGGCAGGACCTAGATACGCAGATCGACCGGTGCATCACCGATGGTCAGCGCGATTCGCCCGCCTTGGGGCAGGCGCCGCTCGGCGATATTCAACTCGGCCATAACCTTGATTCGCGAAGCGATCGCCGTCGCGATCGACCGCGGCGGGGGCAACATCTCAAACAGCAAACCGTCGATCCGATAGCGGATCTTCAGGCCGGTGGCCTGGGCTTCAAGGTGGATGTCGCTGGCCCGGGTTTCGACGGCCTCGGTCAGGATCTCGTTGACCAGCCGAACCACCGAGGCTTGTTGGGCCATCTCGGAGGCTTCGGATTGATCCCACTCGATCTCGTCGAGCACTTCGACGGCGTCTTGGCGGCCTTCGTCTTGCGCGATCAGGCCGTCGACCGTTTCGGCGCCCACGCCCAAATGAGTTTTGATCAGTCGGGCCAACTCGTCGGGAAGGGCCAACACGGGCGTCACGCTCAATCCGACCGCCGCACTCAGCGCGTCCAGGGCGTGCAGGTCGAACGCATTGCTGGTGGCCACGACCAAAGAGTCTTCCTCCAGGCGGACCGGGAAGATGCCGTGCCGATGGATCAGCTTGATGGGGAAATCCTGCAAGAGGCTCAGATCGATCTCGGTGGCGGTCAGGTCGATCGTTTTCAGCCCGACCGCTTCTCCCACGGCGAGCAGCGCTTGTTCTTCCGAGTCGAATCCCAACTCGTAAGCGACCTGGCTGAGATCTCCGTCGGCAGCCTGGGCTTCATGGGCAAGTGTTAGCTGACGCGCATCGAGCGCGCCGCGTTTCGGCGGGGTTTTTAGTAGGATCATATTTTGCCAAGGTGTGGGCCGGTCGTGATCTTCGACACGTCACACGTGCCGATATCTAGCGACCGACAGGCGACGAATCTTCCATGACTCTTCTCTGGCATCTCGGGGTCGTCCTGATCCCGAGATTGTTAGGTGGGGTTGCCAAAAGTGGGTGGGCTTTGTTTGGTGGGTTGACTTTGCGTCGGTAGTTCATGCTACAATGAACATGGAATGATTATACGGGCCGTCACGATTCCGTCAAGAGGAACCAGGGCGTGTCGCGACAAAAGCAGAAAGAGTAAAAATTCGTTTTTTCTTACAGCCCCCATGCGAAATCACTTGAAACAGACCGGGTAAGCGTTTCGGTCAAGGAAAAACTGCTCGAACGTGAAGATTATTATTGTATTACCCCACCGACGGAGAGCGTCGCGATGAGAAAAGTCATGCCGTGTCACACCCTTTTTCGACGAACTGGCAGCGTTGTTTGTGCCGCGATCGCGTTGTGTTTCACCGCGGCCGATCGATCTGAGCAAACGACCGCGTCGATTCCCGGCAAGGTTTCTCGCTACGCGCAACGCTTGATGCAGAAGTACGACGCCGATCGAGACGGACAACTCCAGGCCGAAGAATGGAGCCGCATGCGCGGCAATCCGGACCGGATCGACGCCGACCGCAACGGCGCGATCAGCCAGGACGAGGTGGCCGGGCATGTGACGGCCTTCGGGCGCGCGCATCGCATCCGACCCA
>CAYYOX010001056.1:0-1717 GCA_964473065.1 uncultured Planctomycetaceae bacterium
GGAACCAATCGCTCTGGTAAACTGCCGCTTGGGTGTCGACCGGCCCTTCCTCGAATCGCCAGTAGGCGACCGCACCGCTGGGCCCACCCGGCGCACCGACGGTGAGTATCCCGCCGGTAAGCGTGATGTCGCTCTCGGCCAGCAGGTCGGAGCCGCTGGCCCCGAACGTGTTCCCTTCGTCAATGCTGTAGGTAACTTCCGCGAGCTTCAGGTGATTGCTCAGCGTCACGTCATTTCCACCGGTACTCAGCGTACCGCCACTGACTCGCATGATGCCCAGAGCATTGGCCGGCCCGGACAAAGTCACTGTCCCCTCATGCACAGCAACGCCGCCGGTTCCGCTGAGGTTGCCGGCCACGTCCAGCGCGTAGCCATCGGTGCTTCGCAGGGTTACCACGGTGTTCTCGGCAACCTCCAGGCCGTTGTTAGGAACACTGCCAAGCGTAACGGGTACGTCCGTGGTTCCCGTATTACCGGGCCCTGCGGTCAGGGTGCTGCTCGCGGTCACGCCCAGTGCGTTGTCGAAGGTCACCGGGGCGCCGGTTGTCGCTCCGGCCAGGACCAACTCGCCACCGCTAAGTTGCAGTGCCGCGGTGTCAAAGGGGTTGGACCCGTGCACGCCGATCAGCCGGCCCTCTTGTACGTCGAAAGTTGCCTTTTCCATGCCTGTGCCGACGTTCTCCGCGGTCAAGACCAGGTCACCGGGGCCCACCTTGGCGATTACCACTGCGGGCGAATTGACGTTGATCGGGCCAAGGTGCGTGGCCGCTTGGGGATTGAAGCTCACCGTGGAGGCGCCGATGTCGATGTTTGTGGCCGCGAAGCGGTAACCGTCGGTCGGGCCCGGCAGGGTTGTCAACAGGCCGTCTTGTTGCATTTCCAAATTTCCGAAATTCGCGACTCCGTTGGTCACCGCCTGCAACTGAGAGCTGTCGGTGACCGTCACGGTGACGCCCAGCAGGTCGAAGTCACCGTTGGTAACTCCGACCCAGAGACCGTTCTGAGCCACGTCGCCGGGATTGATCGGGGTCATGGTGTTGTTGAAAAAGTCGTCCACTGCTATTTGATCACCACCGGGAAAGGCACCCTGGTGGAAGCGGGCTTCCGCGTACTCGCCGGCGGAGTTCTCATACATACCGACGATGAAACCATAGTTACCCGGGGTGCTGATGGTCACATTGCCGACCCGGTTCTGAGTGCCGTGTAAACCCTTGTTGTCGACGATCATCTCTCCGGCGTCGCCGAAGTCGCCGTCTTGATTCAAGTCGATCCAAAGCGTACTGCCGTCGTCGGTTGCAGTGCCGAACGACAGTTCGCCCGGGTTGAGCGGGGAACCGTTGCCGATGTTGATCGAGCCGAACCATGCCGCACCGAAATGATCGATGCTACCCGGGATGGTGCCGCCGGAGCGAGCGAGCATCGCCGGGCCGTCGAGTTGCAGACTGCTCTGCAGCAGTGTGACGCCGTCGGGTATCGTGACCAGCAAGCCGTCACCCGAGTCGATCGGATCAATCGACGCGTCGTCGTCATTGCCGTCGTACCACAGTTCCGTCAAAGCGTCAGCCACCGGCGTGAGGGCATAGTTCATGACCTTCAGCTTTCCGCCCCACCGGATTACCTCTCCTGCTCAGATCAGGCGGCGTAGCCCCGCTCCGATCGGTTCGATCTACCCTGGCTCACTCTTGAAGAGCCCACGTGGCACAACGTGCATTATTCA
>CAYYOX010001057.1:0-691 GCA_964473065.1 uncultured Planctomycetaceae bacterium
CTCGACGCCCTCGCTGGGCGCGATGCGCAGCGCGGGTTTGTCGGGCAGCTGGCCCATGGCCAGGTCGCCCTCGACCAGCCCCATCACGGCGGCCCGGGGAAAGTTCGAGCCGGTGTGGGTCACGTTGTCGTCTTCGTCGTCGCCGTCATTGACGGTTACGCCCGTGTCGCGCAAGAGTTGCTTAAACTCGCCGGGCGTGAGCTTTCGGCCCAGATGCTCGACGGCCAACTGCTGGGCCACGGCCGCAATGCCCGTGATATGGGCCGCCGCCTGACTGGTGCCGTGAAAACTGATCGCCACGCCGTCCGCCTCGGGCCCGCTGACCGGTCCGCCGGGCGCCAGGATGGTCGTCAACGAGGCGTGGCGTTGCGAGAAGGGGGTGATTTGGTCGGGGACTGTCGAGTAGGATTCGGGGTCGGGCGTGTTCTCGTCCTCGTCGTCGTCATACTTGTACCCGCCCGAGGTGGTCGTGTAGACGGCCCCCACCGAGATCGTGTTGGGATCGGCGCCCGGATAGGCGACGCCCGGCTGGCTGTCGTGCTCGAAGTACTCGTTGCCGGCGGCCGAGACCACGATCACGCCCATCAAGGCCAGCGTGTTCAGCTCGTCGTCGATCCCGTAGAGCCGTTGCGGAGAGCTGTGGTTTTCCTGATCGCCCAGCGACATGTTCACGCTGGCGATGTTGTAGATG
>CAYYOX010001057.1:701-1715 GCA_964473065.1 uncultured Planctomycetaceae bacterium
GGACGTGTATGTGTGCGTGGTTGATGATCCACCTCAGGGCCTCCTCGACATCGCCGAAATCGCCGGCCCCTTCGCTGCTCATCACCCGTAGCACGATCAGATCGGCGCCGGGCGCCATGCCGGGATACTCCTCGTCCTGCGAACCGATCACGCCGGCCACATGCGTGCCGTGCCCGTCGTCGTCGGCCGCGCGATGGTCGTCGTCGATGAAGTCATATTGATAGACGATCCGGTCGGCCGTACCGTCGCCGTCCGCGTCGGGTCCGAAGAACGGATGATCGCGGTCGATACCCGTATCGAGAATCACCGTAGCAAATCCCCGCCCGTCCAACGAGCCAAACCGCCCGTCCTCGCGCAGTTCGCTAAGCCGAATCAAATCGGCCGCCGCGTCCGTCAGGAAAGAAGTGCCCTGCGGAACAGGGTTGCCGGAGGGGTAGAACTCGCCGATCTCCACCCTGTTACCGCCGGAAGTCAGATGCCAGTGCACGGTGCCGCCAGTTGCATCCGAAGCGTCGTCGGGGGGCGTGGCAATACGGGCGGTCCCGCCGGCCAAGTTAATGCCCCAAGTGCCAGGCCAAACATTGAAGTCAAAGCTTATATCCTCAGTGCCCCAACTGCCACTCCAACCGCTGTCATCATCAAGTACGGGCTGGGTGGCTTTGGCTTGCCATCCGTCGGGGAGGACTTGTCCGACGACGTAGGAGCCGGGTTCGAGTCCGGCGAAGTAGTAGTTACCCGTCTCGTCCTCGGGGGTCAGCGGGAGGTCTTCCCAGGTGACCATGTTGGGCTCGCCGCCGTCGAACCGCCCGTTGTGATTCAAGTCGAGATAGACGGTCACGCCCGGCATCCCCGGCTCATGCTCATCGTGGACCCCGTCGCCATCCATATCATGCCAAGCCGCCCCCCAAAACCCGGGCTTAGCCAGAACGGTCAGTTCATCGACCGTGCTGTCAGTGCCCACGTTGCCTGGCAAATCGGTTGCTGTCACTACCGGGTCCATCACGGTGAGCGGCG
>CAYYOX010001058.1:0-1709 GCA_964473065.1 uncultured Planctomycetaceae bacterium
ATGGAACTGGCACCATCTCCTTCCGCAAGAAATATTTACCGACATGTTTCGGTCTAACCACGATCTGTGGTACGAACTCAATCCCGGCTCGGCCGAGTACGGGCGGATGATTCGCGCAAAGGACCATTTCATGAAGGGGGGCATTCACTCCAAGGGCTGGAATAAGGACTGGACCGACTGGGTTCGTGTGCACGATGACGCAGGCAACAAGATCACGAAGGAGATGATAGATGAGCAACTGAAAAAGATGATTTCGGCGTACAAGCTGGATAAGCTAGGTTTTCCCGCCGAGTTCCCGTATTCTAGTGCCAAGAAAGCCCGTAAGGTGGCCCAGCGCATGGCGATGAAGGCGGCAAGCGAAGAGGCGGCCAAGATCGCCAGAAAGGCCGGGCGCAAAGCCGCCACTACCGCAAGTGGCAAGTTCAAAGCGCTGCGGGGGGGTGCCTATAAGATACCTGTTATTGGGTTTGTTCTTGGCGTGACAATCGGCGCAGCCTTAGGGGACGACGACGCATTGATCAACAACTTGGAGCCCCTCGGTCTAGGCGCGACTCCGGTGGGGGTGGGTAGCGAGATACCGGATGACTACCACGACCCATGGATCTATAAGGAGTGGGACCGCTATCAGCAAGAGCTCAACCAGCGAGCTGGTCGCCGAGGGATGGAGCCATGAGGAGGATTGGGGCAGTCTCGATGCCCTGTCAGAAGAGAACCTCCGCCATGACGATTTCGCGGGGCCGACACCGCTTAGCGTGCGTGTTGCGGGTCATAGTATACTACGCGTTGAACAAGTGAGGTGCATTGATATGAGATTCCATGTCATCACGCCGATCTCCAACTTCATCGACAACCCACGCATCCAGTGTTTTCACGCGGACATGTTCCACGGGCTAGCTGAGCGTGGCGGAAAGGAACCTCCACATGATCCGCTCGTCTGGGCAAACACTGAGTCGCCGGACAGCCTATTGATCTCCCGCACAGGGCGTCGGGTGCCCGAAATCTCCAAGCCGGGCGATCATTTGGTGGTGAGCGAACGACTTGCCGAACAGCTACGGCCTTTCCCGAGGATTCGTCTTGCCCCGGTTGTGTTCAAGCGGCTGGTGGATGTGGACTATGAGCCGGACGACATGACGTGGGACGAGAAATGGGGCGATGTTGATCCTTTGCAGCTACTGAGAACATTGCCTGACGTTCCAGAATTCCACGAGCGAATCGGCAACTACTTCGAGGTACAGACCTGGCGGTGGCGAGATGTGATTGATAAATACCAATCCGCAAAGGAATTCACAATTGAGCAAAGAACGCCGCCCATGGAAGAAGCAAGCGTGATCCGATTGTCAGCCGAGTTGTTCCAGGATCATCCGCTTCTCTGTTACGGGGACTTGCTAGTTAGCGAAGACGCGTTTCGTATCCTAGACAAAGCGCTGGATCGTATCTTCTTCTTGGTTCGCGAGTATACTTTGGGCTGAAACAACATCAAGGAGGTGTAACTAACGTAGAATCCGAGTAACCACTTGAGCCACCGAAGGCGGCGCAGCCACCCAAGAAGTCCAATACACCTACGACTACCTAAACCGCTGGGTAGCAAGCACAGGGACGCTTTGGGGACGCTTTGGGACGCTTTGGGGTCAGAGCTTCATTAGTCATTAGTGTTGAAACGTGGGGGCAGAGCTTCATTAGTCAACGACTCGCAATGCAGCAGAATCGTG
>CAYYOX010001059.1:0-1707 GCA_964473065.1 uncultured Planctomycetaceae bacterium
TCGAGTCGGACGCTCCCGGCTGCGCGAAACTGGTCCGTCGCGTACGGGTGGTGGATGGTTTCGACCACGTGGAACTGATCAACACGACCGACAAACTCCGCGAACAAAAGCCCGAAGGCGTCTACTTCGGCTTCCCGTTGAATGTTCCGGACGCCGTGTCGCGGATCGACGTACCTTGGGCCGTGGTGGAGGTTGATAAGGACCAAATGCGCGGCGCCAACCGAAACTTCTACTGCGTGCAGCGGTGGGTCGATCTGTCGAACGACGATTACGGCCTGACGTGGGTTACCCTTGATGCCCCGATGCTCCAATACGATCCGATCAAAATTGCGATGCCGTTCGGGGCGGAGCACTGGAGGAAACGCTTCACGCCGGGGAGCCATATCTATTCCTGGACCATGAACAACCACTGGGAGTGCAACTACAAGGCGTACCAGCAGGGTCAGATTACGTTTCGCTACGTGCTGCGACCGCACGCGCACGGGTATGACGCCGTGGCGGCGCAGCGTTTCGGTCGCGGCGTATGCCAACCGCTGCTGGCGGTCCCGGCCGACCCGGCCAAACCGGTCATCGAACCGCTGCTGAAACTCCGCGGCGAGGGCGTGGTGATCACGTCGATCCGCCCCAGCCGCGACGGCAAGGCGCTGATGGTGCGACTGTTCAACACGGCCGACGACGACCGCCAAGTAGAACTGCAATGGAGCCGACCGGTCGGTACGACCTGGCTATCCAATCCGATGGAACAGGCCAAGGCCAAGATGCCGGCGGTGAAGAAGCTGGCCAAATTCGAGGTCCTCACCCTGCGTGTTGAGCAATGAATACGCGCGATCGAGTCCTGTCAGTATTGAATCATCGGAAGCCGGATCTCGTGCCTTGGCTGGGTGACCTGGACTATTGGATCCAATACCTCAATGCGGCCGGGGTGATGCCCGAGAAGTATCAGACCGAGGACGGCATCTATCGGCTGCATCGCGACTTGGGTGTCGGTTTCTATCTGCAAGGCTTCTACCCGTTTCGACCGGTCTACGACGGCATCGAAATCATCGAGGAACCGGTCGGCCGGGGTAAGGTCACGCGTGTGATCACGCCGCATGGCGAGTTGCGCGAGTTTCAGCGATGGGTCGACGAGTCGTATTGCATCGCCTTCTCGGAGCGGTTCGTCAAGAGTTGGCGTGACCTGAAGGCCCTGCGCTACCTCTTCGAACACACGTTCTACGAGCCCGATTACGAGTTGGCCCAGCGGCGTTACGACCTGATCGGCGATGACGGCGTGGTGCTGTGTTACTTGCCGCGCAGCCCGTTGATGGAGTTGATCGCGATCCTCGCAGGCATCCAGAACGTCACGTTCATGCAGCTCGACGCGCCGGAGGAGTTCGAGGAGACCTTCGCCCTGATTGGCCAGAAACACAACGAGTCCTCGCAGCTTGCGGTCGATTCGCCGGCCGAGTGCCTGATGATCCCCGAAAATCTTTCGTCCGAAGTGGTCGGCAAGCGGCTGTTCAACCAATACGTTCGGCCGCACGATGCGCACTGGACGCAGCGAATTCGCGAGGCCGGCAAGTACTCCTTCATCCACATCGACGGAACGCTGCAAGGCTTGATCCGCGAGGCCTCCGAGACGGGCTTCGATGTGCTCGAGGCCGTCACGCCGGCGCCGGTGGGTGATATTGCGATCGAACAGTTGCACGAATGGGTCGACAATGATAC
>CAYYOX010001060.1:0-1701 GCA_964473065.1 uncultured Planctomycetaceae bacterium
CGTTGGTATCTACCTTGGAGAATTGGAGCTTGCCCAGGTTGACGGTAGCGGTGGAGGAAAAGCTACGGAAAAACTGGTATTGAAGCAGGGCCCACCCACCGTGCAAGTTACGAAAGGAGTCATCGGACGGCTCAAGGCAATATGGAGAACTGTAGTCGGAGATGAAGAACTCGCTGCTGAGAAAGTGGACTCGTTTGAGATCAAGATCGTGGTAGCAGACGGGATGTATGGAGATGATGGACGGGTGTACGATCACTGGGCCTACACTCTGGGTGATCCGGCGCAGGGGTCCTTCAAGATAGGCCAACGGGCAGTGGATTTCTATGTTGAGATTACGCCGCTTAATGCGGATCTGCCTGAGAACGCGAAGGTGCGCTGGCACGTTGTGGATCCCGATGATCCGACCAATAACCCGGACAGCCCGTACGGGATGACGGCCGAAGCCGGCGAGATAGTCGATGCCAATGACTACGAGACTGGGATCTTCGAAGCCAAGGGTGATGACAACTCGATAGTCCGGGGCGGCGAGGTGGCGTGGTGGGATGTTATCCGGGATGAAAACGATATCCCCGTTCCAACAGACGTGGAGCTGGACCGCTATCAAGTGTCAATCGCGCATCCCCTACTTGAATTCGAGGAGAGAGCCTTGACGACTGTCGTCGATCACAAGAGCCAAACGCGGTTCAACTTGACTGCTAAGGGGGGTGATAACTTCGTCGTATTCTGCACTCTCGTGGTTGCGGAGGACGGTACGCAAGCCGAAGAAGCGACGGAGGATAACCCGGTGGACCTCACTGGGCAGTTCGCGCTCTGGAAGAAGATCTACCTTGAATACCGCACTACGGACGGAACGACCTACACCCTTCCCATCGAGGACCTCAACGACAGATTCAAAGTTGCGTTCGTGGAAGTGGTTGAACCTGCTCAAAGCGGTGATCCCGATGCCTCTGGGACTGCGCTCAACTGGAAGTACCTGGAACCTGAAGGATACCCCGAAAGCGATCCGGCCCCCGGCCGATCCAACTACTGCGGCCCGTACGAGCCAGGTGTTGGGCCGGGTCAGTTCCGCCACTACGGGGAGGGCCTTTGGTTCTTTGTTTCAACGGCTCGTTTTGATGATCCAGACAAAGATCGTGAGCCTTCCCCTTTGCTGTCTCCTGGCGTGGATGCCGAATACATTGACCACAAGACGATCCGGCTCCCAGGGGCGACACTCGACAACACGTTTGTGGGCGCTCTCATAGGGCTGAATTCGCCTGATGGCCGTAACTGGGCGTTCGAGATCGAGGTCGTGAACCCTCCCGATACGATAGAAGTCAGCCCTATGGTGTTTTTCACAACGTCGGAAAGCAGGAAGGCGGAGTTTTTCCTGGATTCTGAACACCTGAACCTGCTCACACCGGGCGGTGATGCTTTCGAGGATCCAAGGTCCGTTGTAGAGGAATCGGTGGCGATTGGAGTTGCGCCCGACCTAGATGGCTGCTCGATCGTCTACTCAGAGGCGATCGCCACAGTGACAGATGACCCACTGCTCAGGACCAACCAAACTCTAATTCATGAGTTCACTCATGGATTCGGTTCCGCGCACATGTGCGGTAATCCAAATCACAAAGGGAACCAATCATGCGTGATGAACTACGCAGGAATGCCGGTTCTCGTCTTTGACTCACAAGGCGGGTTTGTCGGTTTTGATTGGTCCAA
>CAYYOX010001061.1:0-1698 GCA_964473065.1 uncultured Planctomycetaceae bacterium
GGTTCGGGTAGGACTGGTCTTTGAAGGTCTGCCCGAACGCGTCGTCGAAGATAGCGACATCGGCTTGTAGGCCGTGCGTCCGGGCTACTTCAGCAGCGCCGCGTGTTCGACGGCGTGCCGTAGGGGATCGCCGAACAGCGAGAGCAACTCATCGAGGGCGACGGTGTGCCGCTCCCTGGCTTTGATAGTTCCCATCTCGCGGTACTGCATTTTCGATCGCTGAACCCAGGTCGCCCTGCCGTAGGACGCGCTGCCGCCAGTTCGTTTGGTCGTTTTCCAGCTTCCTCAGCGCGTTGATTTTGCTCTCCGTTGGATTCGAAAGACAGGTTAGTCGAACCCGGCCGCCCCGAGCACCAAGGCCTCGATCAGCTTGGTCGCGTGCCCGCGGGCCCGGGCAGCTCGCTGACGATATCCAGCGTGGCGTGATCCGCCCATCCCCAGCGGCCGCATTTCGGCGGCCCACCGCGGTGGGCTTGGCCGGGGGCGTGATTTTTGGTATCTTCGGGCATCGGCTCTCCTGGATGTTAGCCGGTCACAAGCCCGCGGCGTTGCAACGCCGGCGGGCTCTTCTATTATGTACTGGCCGGCTGCAGCCGGTCTTTCGGGCGCGGGCCGGGTTTCACGATTTCGCGGTATACGCGCATTTGCTCGACGTGGTGCGGCGCGTAAATCCGGACGCCGCCGTGACCGACCGGCAGGCGACTCGGCGCCGGCGACAAATAGCCGAGTGATTCGGCGCGGCGGACCTGCGCGGGCGTGGCTCGCACACCGTGCTCCGCATGCAGACAGTCGATTAGTTGGCCGATGACCATGGGCGATCCTCCATATGACGCTCGGATGATGATGTCGTGCGGATATTGTACATGACGTTTTTTTCACTCCGCTGAGCTAATTAGGCCAAACCGTTTTCTTTTTGCAAGGGCGGACCGCGAGGTAACTCCACATTCGAGAATTAGGCCATCGGATCCAACAGCTCCCGCACTATCTGGACCCCGCCCGGCTGCTGATTTCGGTACAAAATCTCATAGGCGTCCGTGCCCTCGACGCGACCGACGGCGTACAGCCGCCGGGCCAGCGCCAGAATCGCTTCGCGGGCCTTCTGCGCCAGCGCCACGGTCAACTTGCCCACCCGGCCGGCGTAGAACTCGCGATGCTCCTCGTGGCTGGCCATGCGTCCGATCAACTCGAAGATCTTCTGTTGTTCGTGGACCGGCTTGCCATCGACATCCGCCCCGGACCGCGGATCCGCTCCGGCGAGCATCCTCGCGCCCACCTCGCCGGCGAACAGGCACACGGCCGCTTCCATCAACTCCCGCCTCCCATCGCAACGCGGCGGCGTCGGTCTTCTTCGTAACCATTTTGCTGACCTCGGATTTCAAGAAGTGTTGCCAAAATGTTGCTTCTTGGTCCCCAAAACGACCATTCCCGCGAAACACCTGTTCGCGGAAACCCCTATAAAACAAGGGCTTCCGGGGCCAAGCCGTATCCAAGCAAACCCCTCCCGCGTATAATCATTAGGCTATGGCTATCATCGAGATCGAAAATCTGGCGAAATCGTACAGCGTTTACCAGAAGAAAGAGGGGCTGCTGGCCTCGATCGGAGGGCTGTTTCACCGACAATACCGCACGGTCGAGGCGGTCCGCGGGATCGATCTGGCGGTCCAGCAGGGCGAATTCGTCGCCTTCCTGGGCCCCAAC
>CAYYOX010001062.1:0-1694 GCA_964473065.1 uncultured Planctomycetaceae bacterium
ACTGGCAGACAGGGCTGCGGTTCCGGGTGAGCGTGTCGCCATGACTTGGGTGAATCCGCATGCCTCGAAGGCTCGCGTCCAGTCGTCGGTCATCAGCCCGAACACGCGCTGGCGAATCGTTCGGCCCGACCAGAAGGGGATGATCAGTTTCTCGTAGATCTCCATCACACGATCGTCGGCCAGAAACGGCGTGCGCTCACGCCCGTTGAGAATCCCCAGGTCTTCGAGGCTATGGCAACAAAGCTCGGGATAGGTCGACGTAGCCTTCGGGGCGGGCCCCCGCTCGCCGACGATCAGTTCGCCCGGGCCGAGGTAAATGGTCCGGTTCTCGATCAAGTGCTTAAATGCCAAGGCCCGACCGACCGGCGTCGAGACCTGATGGATCGCGTCGCCCTGGTAGAACTGCGTGATCAGTTCGGCTCGCTCGGTGGAGATGTAGGGTTTCGTGTCGAGGCTCTCTCGACGAAGACGTTCAACGCGTGCGTTCATGGTCTATCCGCCTATCTGGACCGAAAGGTCGAAGCTTTCCAGTTGCTGCTTGGCCTCGTCAAGCCGTCCGGGTTCGGTCGGTTCGACTTGCAGCAAGGGTTGTATGTCTGTGAACCGCTCGCTCTTCGCCCGGGCCGCCTCATGGTATGGCAACAAATCGACGCGACGAACCGTTTTCAACGAGGCAATGAATTCTCCCGTGGCCGACAGGTTCGACTCGTCATCGTTGACGCCCGGGATCAGCGGCACGCGAACGATGATCTGGGTCTGCATCGCGGCCAGTCGGCGTGTGTTTTCGAGGATCAACTCGTTCGATACGCCCGTGTATTGTTCGTGGGCAGCGGGGTCTATGTGTTTGATGTCGACGAGAAACAAGTCGGCCAATCGGGCTGTCTTCTCGACGACTTCCCAAGGTGCATGGCAGGTCGTGTCGACCGCCGTGTGGATTTCCCGAGCCCGGCACTCGGCAAGCAGTTCCTGAAGAAACTCGGGCTGGCCGAGCGGTTCGCCGCCGGAGAAGGTGACGCCGCCTTTCGATTGATCAAAGAACGGCACGTCCTGCTCGATCTGAGCCATTAACTCGAAAACCGTCATCGAATGCCCCGCCATCTCCCGGGCGCCGGACGGGCATACTTCGACACATGCCCCGCACAGCTTGCACTTCGACATATCGGCAATCGCTCCGAGGGGGCATGCCTCGACGCATCGGTCGCAGCCCGTACATCGGTCCGTTCGCAACGACAACTCGGGCGTCGGCCGCCAGCTTTCCGGGTTATGGCACCAACGACACTGAAGCGGACATCCCTTCAGAAAGACGGTCGTGCGGATCCCCGGCCCGTCGTGGATGGCGTATCGCTTGACATCGAAGATCACGCCGGTCGCCGCGTCTTGCTTGGCGAGCATCTGTCGAATCGGGTTGGTGGTTATCGCGTCGATCATTGGGCTGCCGGGGCGTGGTCAGTCTATTACCCCTAATCATAGTCGTTTTGTCCCCAGGAGGCAAACGAGGTCCCCCTCAAACCGGGAGAACTGCAAAGTCAGTTTTGTGGAGTGGAAAAAGGGGACTGGCTCCGAGCAACAGTAGATGCTAAACCCGTCGAAAATCTCCACGGCTCGGTGCCTGTCCCCTTTTTCCACGGTCGCCGTCGGCACGAAGGGCTGCATGCGCAAGAAAAGAGGGCGGCACTTTCGCCACCCTCCTGAGA
>CAYYOX010001063.1:0-1685 GCA_964473065.1 uncultured Planctomycetaceae bacterium
CGGCTTAGCCGACGGGCCGGACGAAAAGCCCCATTGCGAACCTGGGTAATCTGCGGTTTCTGTTCCTAAGTTTCCGGTTCTTCGGGCTTTGCCGCATCGACTGAATGTGAGCGTCGCAACGCTCCGAAGAGTTATGCTGGTTACAGGAATATTCCGGCAAGCGCGTGCCCGGCCAGGGGATCTCGGTTTCAGCCGGGAAGGATCGGGACGCGTGGGCTGTCCCATGGAAGGAGAAACGAAAGATGAAGTGGCAATTGAAGGTGTGGAGCTTTCTGGCCGTGTGTGGATTGATCTTCGGCGGCACGATCTTTGCTGAAGAGACCACGTCGAAAACGACCACGAAGAAAGTTCAAAAGGTCAGCACTCCTGACCCGAGTGAATCGACGACGACGCGTCAGGCGGTCTTCGAGGACGAAGAGACGCCTTTCGAGGAAGAGGACGACGCTCCTCAACCGCCGCTGCCCGACTCAGCCTACGAAGAGTCGGAGGATGACGGTGTCCCGGCCCCCTTGGCCGAACATGCGCTGGGAATGGCCCGCGTCGACGACGGATATGAAGTCTCTTATGAAGACTCCCCTGAGTGGCTCGACGGTTGCGACTCGTGTGCAACGCAGCGCTCATGTCAGTCGTCCTTCAGCCGTTCCTGTGGAATCGAGTTTGGCGGCTGGATCGATCAGGGCATTACGGTCAACGGCCGTATGCCCGAGGACCGCTTCAACGGACCGGTCACCTTCAACGATCGCGACGGCGAATACCAACTCAACCAACTCTGGGTCTATGCCGAGCGGGTAGTGGACACGGGCGGTTGCGGCTGGGACATCGGCGGTCGCGTCGATTTTCTCTACGGCACCGACGCGAGATTCACCCAATCGATCGGCCTGGAGGACAAGTGGAACTCGCATCGGTTCTACGGGGCCGCCATGCCGCAAATGTACTTGGATATCGGTTTCAACGATTGGACCGTGCGGATGGGGCATTACTACACGACTATTGGCTACGAAGTCGTGACCGCGCCGGATAACTTCTTCTACTCCCACTCTTATGCCATGCAGTACGGCGAACCGTTCACGCACACCGGCCTGCTCGCCTCCTACTCGCTTAGCGATCAGCTTACCGTCAGTGCCGGCTTCGACCGTGGTTGGAATACTTGGGAGGACAACAACGATGATCTCTCAGTATTGACCGGAATCTCCGGAACCAGCTACGACGGGCGGACGACGCTGGCTTGCGCCGTGACGGTCGGCGATTATGACGATCGCGGCGTGAACAACCGCTCGATGTACAGCCTCGTTTTCACGCACCAAATAAGTTGCCGCTTGCAGTACATCTTGCAGCATGACTATGGGATCGATCTCAACGGCAGCGTGCGGCCAGAAAACCGCCAGCGCGATAACGCCGAATGGTACGGCCTGAACCAGTACTTGCTCTACGACATCAACGATTGCTGGGCGCTCGGGCTCCGCTTCGAGTGGTTCCGCGACGACGACGGGGCGCGGGTTGGCGGTATCGGGGCTCCCAACGGCTGGACCTTGGGGCCGGATATCCAAAGCGGACAGATCGGCTGGGCCGGGAACTTTTACGCGGCCACGTTCGGAATCAACTGGAAGCCGACCGACCGGATCACCGTCCGGCCCGAGGGGCGCTGGGATTGGTACGACGGCCCGACCGACGCCCAGGGCCGGTTT
>CAYYOX010001064.1:0-1683 GCA_964473065.1 uncultured Planctomycetaceae bacterium
GGCAACAACCTGGCGCGAGGGGGCTCATTCTTATTTGGCGACCCCGACTACTTCCGGTCGGCGTTTCGTACCTTGAATTGGGGCAATAACCGTGACGTCAACTACGGGTTCCGCGTGGTTTGGACGATCAAGCGGGGGGGCGACGTAAAGGTCAAGGTCACGCTCGATCGGGCCGAGGAGGTCCGCCGACCAGAGGTCGAGGCCGAAAAGTCACCAGCCGAGGCTGCGTCAAACGAATAGCCGGCAGGCGACGAAGCCGAAAAGTCACCGACCGTGGCTGCGTCGAGCGAATCGCCGGCAAACGATCGCCAAGAACGTGCGGCCCAGATTGGCAATAAGCGTGGGGAAAACGGACCATGCTAGTGGTCAATCATCGCTCCACGAGGACAAACCCCGGGGTGGCGTTTCGCTGTCTAAGAAACGGGGCGACTCAAGCAAGAGTCAAGAAACAGCCCCTGAGAGGAGTACACCATGAGAAGAGTCTTTGCGAAAGGCGCTGCGATCCTAGTCGTGCTCGGCTCGACAGCGTTTGCCACGGAATTCTGAAACACAATGCGAGCGATGCTACCTGAGCACACGGAGGAACTTGCCGATGCACCCGAGCGCCGGCATATCTTGACAAGCGGGGGGCTTTGCACGAAGATTCAGTGGCTAGATGGGGACTGAAATCGCGATCAGTATGAGTCAGATTATGAAGCTCACCGGAAGACTCCTGATGGCGTTCGCCCTGGCGCAATTCATCGCTGTGCTGTGTGGACTGACGGTTGATGGAAGTGAGAGCCTCTGCGTTCAAGTGGGTGGACGGTCTATCCTGGATTTCGGTGCCGTGGTTTTGATCTCAGCTGGCTGGGCGGTCTCCAAGGGAAGCCGAGAAGGACGGTTTATCGCGGCGCTGCTGAGCCTTTTCTTCACCCTCTCCGCCATGCACGTGCTCATCATGACGGCCTTTTTTGGAAGCCCTCAGATGTCGTTCTGGCATCTGCTGGTGATCTTCGTCGTGGGAATCTGGAGCGGTACGAATCTGCTGTTGTTGATTTGCCTTTGCGATCTCAAGTCGTGCCTGCCGCGTTATTCACTTAGAGCGCTTATGATTCTCGTGCTGCTGGTGTCGATCGGTTTCAAGGGTCTTCAATGGCTACACGAGATAGGTCAGCCCCCTCCCTTCGCCTCGGTTTCCGCAATCGAGCAGAATTACGAACCACAGCTACAGCATCTCCTTGAGTTGGCACAAGACAAGCAACTCCTTATCGGGCGCGCATTCAACGATCCCACAGACGTAGTGCTGTTCAATGCTCCAGAAATCCTGGAAGCGGTAGTTCAGTCCCCAGGGAGCGGCCAACATCTTGGGTCAAAGACCTACAAATTCGAATCTCGCTTCAGGGTGCTACGGCGGCAACCGAGCATTGGTAGTGCCGTTGTAAACCTCCATTGGGACACCCAGCCCGGCGGCAACAAACTGACAGTACTCGAATACCACCGTCGTACACGCGATGCCCAGGGGAGTGAAGTCGGTGTGATTCTTCTCTTGGATTTCTCTGCATTGGAGCAAAAGGCAGCTAAGCGTACACCTAACAACTCGCTGCAGACGGACGCGGCGAAAATGGGTGACGCCAAGAACGACGATTTGCGGAGACTGTAGCAAAGAAATCGGGTTTTGGTGATGACACGACGCGTGGTTTAGGG
>CAYYOX010001065.1:0-1107 GCA_964473065.1 uncultured Planctomycetaceae bacterium
TAGCGGCACACGGCGAATGCACATTTCTGGCTCGGTGCTCCTCCATCTCCAGCGCAAGATAATCGGTCTTTCGGATCACAGGGTGGACTCGTGGTGGATGATTGCATACCACTCCTACAACGGTTGCGATGCCATTCCGTGTTTTCGGAGAGAGCCGCGATATCAAACGCTAGCCCGACGGCGTCGACCGTTTGTGGTGCGAGCCTGCGGCGTGGCTGCCTTGCGGCCGCCCTTCTGAAAACGGCCCTTCGACTTCGACTTCCGCGGCGGTCGTGCTTTGCGTCCGTCCGGTCGTTTCCCCTTCGCGGCGGCCGGAGACGGGCTGGGTGATGGTTTCGTGCCTTGCGGAAGCTGGGGCGGCGACTGCTGGACGGCGATCGTGCTCCGAATCAAACGTTCGATCAACCGCAGTTGGGGATGCTCATCGTGTCCGCAGAACGAAACGGCGATTCCCGCCGCTCCCGCGCGGCCCGTGCGCCCGATGCGGTGAACGTAGGTTTCGGGATCGTGGGGCATGTCGTAGTTGATCACGTGCGAAATGTCGTCGACGTCCAAGCCGCGGGCGGCAATGTCCGTGGCGATCAGGACCGGCAGTCGATCGGACTTGAACTGCGCGAGCACGCGTTGTCGGGTCGCTTGGGTCTTGTTCCCATGAATGGCCGCGGCCTCGATGCCATCACGCTTCAGCCGTCGAACGATCTTGTCGGCCCCGTGTTTCGTTCGAGAGAAAACCAGCGTGCGAGTGCTAAGCGTGTTTTGCAGGAAGTGCGCGAGCAATTGCGGTTTGTTTTTCTGTTCGACAAAGAAGACGGACTGCTCCACTTTTTCCGCAGGCGCAGCTTCCCGGGCGACTTGTACGTGTACCGGTTTGCGCAACCACTGGGCAGCCAATTGGCGGATTTCGCTGGGCATTGTCGCCGAGAACATCAATGTCTGTCGGCTACTCGGCACGTGCGTTACGATTCGTCGCAGATCGGGGACGAATCCCATGTCGAGCATCCGGTCGGCCTCGTCGAGGATGAGGATCTCGACTCCCTTCAGGTCGACGTATCCTTGACCGATCAGATCCAGCAGCCGACCGGGTGTGGCGACCAGGATGTCTACGCC
>CAYYOX010001065.1:1117-1679 GCA_964473065.1 uncultured Planctomycetaceae bacterium
TTTCTGCAAGGCCCGCACTTGGGGTCCCTGCGAGACGCCTCCGTAAATGACCGTGTGTCGCAGACCGGTGAACCGTCCGTACGCGGAAAAGCTCTCTGCAATTTGAGCTGCCAGTTCACGCGTCGGCGACAAAATCAGCGCTCGAATCTTGCGGCCCTTTCCTGCACGCTGACGTTTGCCCGTTTCTTGGGACTTGCTGTCTGTGTTCTTGTTGCTTGGGGCACAAAGCCTCTGCAAGGTCGGTAGCGCGAACGCGGCCGTCTTGCCGGTTCCTGTTTGCGCACAACCGATCAGGTCGCGGCCTTGGATGACCTCGGGAATGGCCTGTACCTGGACGGGGGTGGCGGTTTCATAGCCCTCGGCCTGGACGGCACGGAGGATCGGTTCAATCAGGCCTAGCTTGTCGAATTTCATCAATAGACTCTCACTTCAAAAAAAATAAACGGGTGTTCAAAGCGGCTGCCAACATTGACGCCGCATAACGTACGGGGGAAACAGACCCTGCCGCTTTTTGGCGGACGCTTGGCGTGTGGTCAGTCGGCAAACAATCCCCGCGAGGGGG
>CAYYOX010001066.1:0-1678 GCA_964473065.1 uncultured Planctomycetaceae bacterium
GCACTTCCTCGACCGACGCCGCCACGTCGCCGAACCCGCTGTTCACGGCAATATAGGGCTCGGTATCCAGCAGTCGGCAGAGGGCTATGAACTCGTGCACGCCGACGTCGTTGTGCTCGACGCCTAGCCAGGCCGGGTTCTTTCGCGGCGGGCGGCGGTCGCGATCGCCGATACCGTCTTCCCAATCGTAGCCGCTCACAAAGTTCCCGCCCGGCCAACGGTAGATCGGCGAGTCGAGTTCCCTGAGCAACGCCAACGTATCGCGGCGGAAGCCCTGGATGTTGTCGGCCGGCATCAGCGAGACCGTGCCCACATGGAACGTCCCGTTGCCCTTCGAGATGATCATCAGCCGCCCATCGTCGGTGTCGGCGCCGGCGGTGAATTTCAAGGGGAACTTGGCGTAGGGTCCGGGCAGTTCGTCGATCGTGATGGTTTGTCCGTCGTCGGGTCTGTCGCCCCAGACCAGATTTACGTGGACCGGATCGGCCCCGAGGACGCCCTTGAGCCAGACGTATCCGACATACTCCTTGCCTTCGCGCAGGCCGAGTCCCTCTTGGACGATGCCGGCCGGTTCGCCGTTGCCTTCGGCGGCGATTCGCGGCGTGTGTTGGCCGACGAACGGACGTGTCTCGTTCATCACCACCGCCCCGAGCGCCTTCCAGGGCGAACGCTCGTGGCCGACCGGGTCGTAGAACTTGCGGTCCTCGATCATTTCGGCCCAGATTCCGCCGTAGATGCAGCGGCCCAGGTGCTCGATGAACTGGCCGTAGATGTACTTCGGGAGCGGTTCGCCCTTGGGTGCAGCGTCTAGCGCGATGCCCGGCTTCACATGCTCCAGCGAGAGTTTTTCCAGCTTCAGATCATCGTACCATGCCCGACCGCTCACCAAGCCCCAACCGCCCAAGAGGCAATTGATCTGCACCGAATCGTTCGGGCCGGTCTCGAAGACCACTTCGACTTGCTTCCAATCGCTGGTGCCGACGACCGGGGGCGTGGTCACGCGTTGGATGTTATGCAGGTTGAAGATGGCCCCGCGGCCGCCGTCGGTTTGGACATTCTCCGTCTTGATCCAACCCGAGAGACGGTAGGTCGCATGAGGCTCGACCGGCACGTGGACAGTCCAACCACCGTCACCGCCCTGTTCAAAACCGACCGACACGCTGTGCTCTCCCGTATGGCCGACGTCAGCGTATTCGAACGACCCCTGTCCGCCCCAAGTCTGGGGCGCCCACCCGGCCGGCTGGCCCTCGGCCGCGGCTTCGAACGAAGGATTAGGGATCAGATTCTCAGCCATCACCGGCCCGGCAAGAGCCAGTCCGGCGATCAAGATCAGGGCAAGGTCACGGCATTTCATTTCAGGCTCCTTAAGGTTCGTGTCGCAATAGTTCAACAACGCTAGCTTAACCACGTTCGTTGAAAGGGGCTAGGGGTTAGGGGCCAGGGGTTAGGATTTCAGGGAAAACTTCTTTTCTATCCACTAACCACTATCCACTAACCACTGCGTCCCAGCTCTTCCAACTCCCCGTCGCGACGATGGTAGCCGGTCTGGTTGATCAACTTGTCGGCGGCCGCCACGTGGTCTTGGGCCTGCTGGGCGTTGCCGGCGTCGAACTCCAGCCGGGCGTAGGCCAGATGGATGTCAACTTCGTACAGCTTCATGTGCCCGGCCGGGTCGCGC
>CAYYOX010001067.1:0-1677 GCA_964473065.1 uncultured Planctomycetaceae bacterium
AGTCGTCGCCGTCAAGGGAGTTTTGAAACGTCGGCAAACCCGAGCCGACCCTGCAATCACCGCCTTCGTTGTCCGCGAAGATCGAGTTGCCGACGTCAAGGGTATGGCTGTCGTCGTAGGACCCGAAGGACAGCCCGCGGCCGTCGTTGCCGACGATCGTGACGTGGCGCAGGAGCATATTGTAGTTCCAACTGCCGATGCCGCCGCCGTTGTTGTTGGCGATGGTCGAGTTGATGAACTGGAGTGTGTTGCCGGAGCCTCCTGGCGCGTAGATGCTCGTATAGCTCCACGAGACGGCGGTGTTGCCGGAGACTGTCGAGCTGACCAGGCTGAGGTTCCCTTGGCTGGTGATTGCCGGCCCATACGGGTTGGTGAAGCCGGGGTCGACCGCCTCGTTGTTGTCGATCGTGCTCTCCTGAATGCTGGCGTGCGATGCCGGCCCAACCCACAACCCGCCGCCGGTGTTGGCGACGTTTCCCGTCACTCGCACCCGGGTCAGCCACAGGTTGCGTCCCAGGTGGTACACGCCGCCACCCCACGGGCTGCCGCTTGTGACCGCGGATCCGCCGCGCACGGTGAGGGTGTCGAGGGACAGGTCGACCTCGCCGGACAGGACATGGAACACGCGGTCGACGCCGGCCGCGTCGATGATCGTCGTGGCGGTGCCGGCGCCGATGATGGTCAGCGGCGCCAGGATGTCGAGGTCGCCGGTCTCGGCGGCATCCTCGTCGAGGCCGGTCACGGTCAGAGTGTAGGTCTCTTCCAAAAGGTTGATGATGTCCCCTGCGGCGGCCCAATTGGCCTCGCTGACCGCCGCCCGCAGAGTGAAGACCCCGCCCGGCGTCGATTCGCACAGGCCGTCGCCGGGAAGTGCGTCGGGTTCGTCAAGGGTGGAATCAACGTTGAAGGTCACGGCTTCGGTCGAGGCCGCCAGCAGGGTAACGGCAGCCAGGGTCAGGAATCGACGTCGGAGGGTCATGGTTCACCTCTTTCCAGTTCGATATGGAATTGAATATATATCCTTCGCGCAATCCGTCCAGGTTTTTTTCGTCTACCCACCGCGCATGCAGGAACTCGTGCACGTCATATTTGCGGTGTTGCAAGGCCGCAATTGAAATTGCGATACCCCTTTCTTGCTCTTCTGGCGGTTCTGCTATTTACTTATCGGTGCCATATCGGTGCCAGGGGAAACTTTCTTAACTTTCTTGGTTTGCGACTCGTACCTCGTTCAGCCGTTTGATCGCCGTCTTTGACATCGCTTGGCCAAGCGCCTCGAATAGGGTCCCGGGTCAGACGATTCCGATGATCGCCGTAAGTGATCTGTTTCGTAAACACGGCCCAGGATCCTCTGACCGATACCGATGCCTCTCCTCACCGAAGCGCTCCCAGAGGGCTGAGATACGGCGGCGGCTGACGGGCAGGACCCGGTTGACCGGTGGGTCGAGCTTGACCTCCCATCCACCTTCGGGGGCCGGCCGGATCTCCCTCACTCGACGGAGATTGACCGCCCAACTTCGATGAATCTGGAAGAAGTCGAAGGGCTCGAAGGTATCGATGAGCTCACCGACCTGGCGGACGTCGGTGAGGGGCTGTGCATGGCGCGTCCGCACTCAGCCCGCATATCTTACCGGGTGTCTACTGCGGACGGCGAATCGCGGCGTCCCGCCGTGCTTGTCG
>CAYYOX010001068.1:0-1675 GCA_964473065.1 uncultured Planctomycetaceae bacterium
GGTTTTGGTGGATTGGGTTTTACATCTCTCTTTGACGGATAACGGAGCGGGCAACGTTGAGTGCGTGACGACGGTAGATCACTCTGATATTCGCGGGTTGGTTACCGCATGACTTATCTCCGTCGAGGGCTGCCTCGGTCTAAAATCGGGCGTGCAGACAATTTCTGTGCCCAAGCGGTCGTCGAGGGTTCCCCAGGCCGGTCTCGCCGTTGCCCGTTCGATTATCCGTCCTCCTTTGTGTCGTATTCGGTCGTTTCTTCGGTTGGCGGAATTCGTCCGCGTACACGCTCAGCACTTGTTTCGTCGGCGCCGCATGGTATCTTCCAGGTAGTCGGGCTCTGCTGAGGAGCAACCCGATCGAACGAAGGGGAAGGCCGTGGCTTTTGTCGCGGCCTTTCCTGTTTATTCGACCTCCCCTTGGTTCTGAAAACCTACCAATAAATCAATCCGTCGCCAATAGCTCCGTTTCCTGGCCGACGGCCCAGATGAAGCCACATAATTCTCGGGCCACGGCAGTAATCGCTTTTTCGCGGCGTTTCCCCTTGCTCACCAGGTGGTAGAATCGCTGGTGCAGTCGTTTTTGAGCCTTCCAGGCGAGACGTTGCACGCCGGGGGCCACGCCCTCGTTACGTTGGCGGATGGCCTTGCTCATCCGAGGCTCAAAACGATAGCTCCAGGCCGCCTCGATGAGGATCCGACGCACATGCCCGTTGCCCGTGCGAGTAATTCGGCCTCGTCGTTGGCTCTGCCCGCTGGAATGCTCCGAGGGGACCAGTCCCAGGAAGGCCATCAGTTGACTCGCGGAGTTGAACCGCCTCAGGTCGACCAACTCGGCCGCGATCGTCACCGCTGTAATCAGCCGGATGCCACGAAAAGCCTGCAACGCCTTGATGAGGGGATACAGCCGACTCTCTTTGATCACCTCGGCAAGATCTTCGGTTAGTTGCTTCTCTCGTGCAGTGGCGTCCCCGACGGTCTTCAGGTAATCGGTCAACACCAACTGCTGCGACTTGTGCTCGAATTTCTGTCGGCCGATCCAATCGAGGTGGTCTCGCGTCCAGTTGGTTTTCGGCCACCGACGGCCGTGCCGGAGTAGAAAGTTCCCCAGTTGTTGCCGCGCAGCCCGCTCGTAATTTTTGGCGTCCTCGCGAGCCCGCTCCAGGTCGCGTAGGGCCTCCGCTTCCTCGTCGGGCACGAAAATCTCGGTCAGGTCGCCCGAGCGAAGGAAGTGGGCCAGTTTCTTCGCATCCCGCGGATCGGTCTTCACCCGGTTGCCGGATTGTACGGGCACCAACGAGGGTGCGATGACCACGCAGTGGATTCCGGCTTTCTTCATCTGTCGATACAGCCCGTATCCGCAGGGTCCCGCTTCGTAGCAGCACCGCAGCGAATGATTCTTTCCCAGACGCTTTAGCGTCTTTCTGAGCCCCCCCCAATCGCTGGAGATCTCGCTATGCACTTCGGCCGGCTCACTTATGTTGGCACAGAGGGGCCTTCCTCAGCAACAGCAATCACAATCGAATCCTTGTGGACATCGAGACCGACAAAACGTAAACTCTTACTCATGGACCAGTCCTCCCGTTAATGGCTCTGTGACGGAGTTAAGGTAAACCTACCTCCTCCACCATAACCCACGATCGCGTGAGTGACTGGTCCTATCATTATGTCTAAACGG
>CAYYOX010001069.1:0-1670 GCA_964473065.1 uncultured Planctomycetaceae bacterium
TGGATCTCCAATCGACCTTACGCCCCCGAGGTCGCCCCCACAAAGCAAAGCCCGCCGATCCAATCACGTGACAAACACAAAAAAGACTCCCGACCCCTTTGTTCCTCGACCCCTTTGTTCCTTATGGCTATCCGATGTGGCGAATCTTTAAGAGCGACCAAGCGAAAGTTGCCGAGTTCTGCGAGGGGCGAGTGCCGCAAGCGGACGAGGAATTCCTGGCGACCTGCGATTTGCCGTCTACCCCCGATGCAGCTCGAATTGCACTGATCGTTCGCAGAGCCGTCGCCAAGTATGGTTTGGTTGATCCGTTGTATGTTCGTGCGGCTGACCGATATCCCGACGAGCTTGTGGTCCTTCCGCAATGGGATAGTCTCGATTGGATGCAGGTGATTTTCGAACTGGAGCAAGAATTGAATACTCCTTTGGACGAGCAAGCCCTCTTCTCGAGGCTCTCCCACCCAGGTGCGGTCAAACAGTTGGTTTCGGAAGTGTATGCGCAACTGCAGAAACAAAAAGCAGGCTAACTGTCGCCCCTGTGGCGGGTGGTGCTGAATGCGTGTCTGCCGATGGATTGCTATGGCAAGCCAATAGGGGTAAGATCATGGTGGCTATTATGCAAAGGGATGGGAGTTGGAACCATGATGACCCGAAAAGAACGCTTTCTTACTGCCGTGCGAGGCGAGCAGCCGGACCGGGTGCCGATGTTCGACTTCTTGTTCCAGCAGCCGATGTATAAAACGCTGATCGGGCATGAGCCGGGCGTCTATAACACCAAGGATGCCGTGGCTTGTGCCTTGGCCCTGGACCACGATGCGGTCTGGCTGCCCTTCGGCGGGTTCAACGGCTTTCTGCCCGAGTTCCTGGATGAGAATACGTATGTCGATGAATGGGGTACCACGTATCGCCGCAATGAGACGTCCTGGCCGATCGACGCGCCGATCGACCATCCGATCAAGACGCGTCAAGATCTGGCCGCCTATAAAGTGCCCGACCCCACCTTGCCGGGCCGCACGTCGGCGCTGGAAGAGTTTGCCCAGACCGAGCACGACAACTTGGCACTGACCGGCGGCGTGACCGGACCATTTACGACCTGCTGGCTGCTGATGGGGTACGAGCAGATCTGCTATTCGTTGTACGACGACCCGCAAATGCTGACCGACATCTTTCGGTTCTCGAACGAGTTCAACAAGGAAGCGGCCCGACGGAGCGTCGAAGCCGGGGCCGACGCCCTGTGGATCTCCGACGACCTGGGCGACAGCCACTGCGGGTTCCTGAAGCTGGACCATTTTCGCGAGTACTATCTGCCGCACTTGATGGAGTTGACCGAGTACGTCGACAGCCTGGGCGTGCCCGCGCTGCTGCACTGTTGTGGGCAATTCGCCGACTATTTGCCCGATCTGGCCCAGACGAAGATCGCATCGATCCACCCCTTGCAGCGCACGGCCGGCATGGACCTGCGTTGGGTCAAGGAGCACTATGGGCAACGGTTCTGCATCATCGGCAACGTCGATTCCTCGCGAACCTTGCCGTTCGGCACGCCCGAGGAAGTAGCCGCCGAAGCGCGCGAAGCGATCGACATCGCGGCCCCTGACGGCGGTTACGTATTGGCTTCCGACCACTCGCTACACGACGGCATCCCCGTCGAACACATCCAAGCCCTGTCCCGCGTC
>CAYYOX010001070.1:0-1664 GCA_964473065.1 uncultured Planctomycetaceae bacterium
CGGTCAACTTCGAAGCGAAAAACGCGGGGCAAGCCCCGCCGCTAAACGACGCGCTACTAGACGACGCGCTACTAGACGACGCGGCGCTGAACGGGGATCGATGGATTGGTGACGTGGACCCCGGAGTTGGCAAGAAGCGTTCGTCGAAACTACAAGAGCAGGCGATCGATCGCTTGCTGGCCACTTTGTGGACCTAAGGATTCTCTTAGTATAGGTACTACAGCTATGACTCGAGCTTCACGCAAACGAACGAATCCCGCTTCGGTCCGCTTGGCCTTCGAGACGCTGGAGCCGCGATTGGTTCTGGACGGTTATTCTCCGGTTATCTCCGAGTTTATGGCCGACAATAGCAATGCGCTTCTGGATGAGGACAACGACTCGTCCGACTGGGTCGAGATCCACAACCCGACCGCTAGTCCGGTCGAGTTGGACGGCTGGTTCTTGACGGACGATTCCGACAACTTGACTCAATGGCAGTTTCCCGACATCACGCTCAATCCGCAACAGTATCTGTTGGTCTTCGCCTCGGGCAAGGACCGCAGTGCGGCCGGGGGCGAGTTGCACGCCAACTTTCAGCTCGACAGCGACGGCGAGTACTTGGCGCTGGTCGATTCGGACGGCACAACCGTTGTTCATGATTTCGCGCCGAAGTTTCCCAAGCAGTTCAACGACCTCTCCTATGGCATCGGCTACGACGCGGCCAACTTTGCCGTACCCGGCGGGGAAAACCTGAAGTATCTGGTGCCGCAGAACGGGTCCTTAGGCGATGGGTGGACCGAGCTGGGCCATAACGACTCGGCATGGACGACCTACGCGCAATCGCCGGGCATACTGGTCACCGAGGCCGGCACGGGAACGCCCGACGTCGTCGAAATGCAAAACGTCTCGACCGACGCCATCAACACTACCGGCTGGGTCATGGCGGCCAACCGTGCGGCCAACTACGACATCAACGAGGTTCACACGACGTTGTGGACCTTTCCCGCTTCGGTGGATCCGGGCGAGTTGCTCTATCGTCCCGACACGGCCGAAGACAACATCTTCTGGCGAGTCGCCGACCAAGGATGGGTGATGATTCTCGACGACAGCGGCGTGGTAGTCGACTTCGTCGTCTGGGGATACACGGGCGATCAATTAGCCACGATGAGTGTCGACGTGAACGGTTTCACCGACATTCGCCCGGCGGCCAACTGGGTCGGTTCGCCGGTCGACAGTACGACAACCGATTCCGACGCGTTGCAGCGGATCGGCACTTCCGACCACGACCATGCGGGCGATTGGACTTTCGACGACCCGGGCACGGGCGGCGCATTGAACGAAGGGCTCACGATCCCGTTTACTTTGGAGGCGTCGGTCGGGATCGGATTCGATGCGGCGGGCAGCGGCATCGGCGACGTGCTGCAGGCCGACATCGAGGCCGACATGCACGGGATCAACGCGTCGGTCTACATGCGGCTGCCGTTCGAACTGACCAATCCGTCGGCGTTGCAGACGCTGAGCCTGTCGATCAAGTACAACGACGGTTTCGTCGCTTATCTCAATGGCCAAGAGGTCACCCGACGCAACGCGCCCGCGTCGGTCCAATGGGACTCCACGGCTACCGCAGCCCGCGTCCCGGCCGAGTCGCTCGCGTTCGAAGAGATCGACCTGGACGGTTCCGTGGC
>CAYYOX010001071.1:0-1658 GCA_964473065.1 uncultured Planctomycetaceae bacterium
GCAAACTCCTCTTCGCTTCGAAGAGTCGCGGAACGCTCGGTATCGCGAGCCTTTAATTCCCGGAGGATCTCTCGGGATTTGTCCTTTTCCCCCAGGCGGGCATACACGGTGGCCAGCCCGTAATGAGTGTTCATGGATCGGGAGTCGATTTCCAACGCCTTCTCATAGTAGTTTTGTGCCTTCTCATACTCCTTCAGTTGCAGGTACCCGCGCCCCAGCATATAGTAGCTGAAGTCGCTTTGCGGGGAGATTTCTATCTCCTTCTCCAACTCCACAATGGCCTCGTGAATGAGGCCTTGCTCCATCAACACGGCGGCCAAGTGGCTGTGAACTTTGGGCGTCTTGGGGGCCAGTTGCAGCACCTTGCGCCAAAGTGGTGCGGCCTCTGTGAATTCCCCTCGACGCATCGCATACTCCGCCATCTGGTAGTAGGTTTTCGGATCGCCCGGAGCCCGCCGCAAAGCCTGCTGCCAATACTTCATCGCCTCGGCCGAATTGTGCTGGCTACCATACGCACTGGCCATCAAGAGAATCGCATCCAGGTCGTTGGGAAATCGCTTCAGCAACTTCTCGGATACCTCGAACTGCTCCTTTCGCGACTCGGCAGCCATCTGCCGCTGCGATTCGAGTTCGTCCGGGGATTCTTCGTCGGCAAGCGAGGATTCCCCGGGGATAAGAATCCCGCAGATGATGATTCCCACGAGCCACAAAGCCACGTTATTTCGCATTACGGCCCTCGGTAATGGTAAGGATTTGGTCAACGGGAACCTTCTCGACGACGTCGACGCGGCCGCCAAGCCATCGGACTTCGATCCGATCGACGCGATCATGGTCGCCTAGGCCGAAATGGAGCCGCGTGCCGTAGTGGCTCTGGTATGCCCGGCCGCTGCACGCTTCGTCAACTTGTTTCAGGTCGCCGGTCGTTACGGTAACCCGTGCGCCAACGCCGTCGCGATTGGTTTTCGTGCCTCGCAGCCGGATTTGGATCCAGTGGTTGTCGTTTGCGGTGTCGTTTCTGAGGATCGTCGCTTCGCGTCGGGAATTTAGTATGACTACGTCGAGGTCGCCGTCGTTGTCCAAATCGTCGAAGGCGGCGCCACGGCTACTGAGCTTCACAGCCATGCCGTTGCCCGACTGCTTCGAGATGTCCTTGAACTTCCCGTACCCGTCGTTTTCCAGCAGGACGTTCGGGGTATGATAGGTAGTGGTATCGTCGATTTGCTCAATGCCCGGCTGCATGTGCCCGCAGGCGATGAACAGGTCGCGATCTCCGTCGTTGTCGAAATCGACCAGTGCGTTTCCCCAAGTGACGGCGGCGTAGGTTCCCATTCCCGGCATAGAGACGCGCGTTACGTCCTCGAACAGGCCGTCGCCCAGGTTGCGGTAGAGTGTGGCTCTTTCCCTTTGAAAGCTCGTGGCATGGAAGTCGAGTCGCCCGTCGTTGTCGAAGTCAGCAAAGTTGACCCCCATGGTTGCTTGCGCTTTGCCGTCGAGGTCGCAGGCCACGCCGGCCATTAGCCCCACTTCTTCGAACACCCCGGCGCCGTCGTTTTCGAAGAGGAAGTTCTCCATGGCGTCGTTTCCGACATAGACATCCGTATCACCGTCGTCGTCGTAATCGGCGCAGACCATTCCCATTCCGCGTCCCCCGTGGGCCG
>CAYYOX010001072.1:0-1657 GCA_964473065.1 uncultured Planctomycetaceae bacterium
ATGATCCCTCTCACAACTGTTCCCGCCGGGCTGCTTCGTCGCAAACCGCGGCAATCTATCTTGGCGGGCCGACGCGTCAGAATCGTCGTTGCCGGCTTGGCTTGGGCCTATCTGGCCGCGATCCTGGCGGTGTGGGGGCTATTGTACTTCGGCGGGGATCGATGGTGGTTTGCCACCCTGATGCTGTTTGGTCCACGATGGCCTTACGCCTTGCCGCTGGCAGTGCTCGTGCCGGCGGTCGTGCTGAGCCGCCGTAGGTTGCTGATCATCCCGCTGTTAATCTCCACGGTCGTTCTCGTCGGGCCGGTGATGAGATACTGCGTGCCGATGCCGCGTTTCGCCTCGCCCGAAGCGAAACTGATCCGCGTGCTGACATGCAACGTACAAGGTCATTCCGCGGACACTCGGGCGCTAATGACGCTGATCGCCGGAACGAAGCCGGACATTGTAGCGTTGCAGGAATGCCCTCGCGAATTATGGGAGTGGCCCGCCGGATGGCATATTCGTCGGCATGGGGCGTTATTGATTGCTTCTCGATTTGCGATGCGCGACACGGAGATTCACTGGAAATACCATCCACCCAACGTGCTAGGCTGTGTTCTTGAAACGGACGATCGCCAGATATATTTCTGTACGATTCATCTGCAAGGTCCCGGCCGAGCGATCGAAAACGTGCTCAGCAGAAAGACCCTGATCAGCCCGTCAAAAAGTCCCAAGTTGACGGAGAAAATCGAGCGACGGCGCCGGGAATCGGATTCAACGAGCCAATGGTTCGGTTCTTTGGATGATTATCCCTTGATCGTCGCCGGCGATTTCAACATGCCTGCCGACAGCTCGATCTTCCGCCGCTACTGGGGTAAGTACGCCAACGCCTTCTCGTCGGCCGGATTCGGCTTCGGAAACACGAAGCACTCTCCCGTGGCCGATTGGTTGTTCGGAGCGAGGATCGACCACATCCTAGCCGGCCCCGGTTTTCGAGCAGTCCGCTGCTGGGTCGGCCCCGACATCGGTTCCGACCACCTGCCCGTGATTGCCGATCTGGGCCTCAAACCCCAATCGGGCCGGCCCGAGTAGCACCTTCTCCGATTCTCGGAGCTCGGCAGAGCCGCTCTCGCTTTCCCAGTCGTTTTGGGCGCCCAATGACAGACTAAAACAGCTTGCCGTAGACAGGAGATTGTAACATGAGGAGCAACGTATTGATCGTGACATTGGCCCTTGCGGCACAGCTCTTGGCGGGCTTGTGTCACGGGGCCATTGACAACCCAAAGCTGATCAAACTGCCCATCGGCTTTGGCCCGAGGCGGATCGAGAACACGCCGGTTGTCTACCGGGGACGCCCGCTGTTGATCGAGAACTCTCGGCTGACCAATGAGGTCGACAGCAACCATGCGATCGACATGTACATTGTCGACATGACCACGACCGAGGTGATCTGCCGCTTCGGCGAGACGTTCGCTTTCAACTCTGCTTTCGTCAACGGCCAGCAGCTCAACGTCTTTGCCACCGAGAACACGAAAAACGACTGGACCGCCTCGATTTACCGCTTCTGGTCCACGGATCTGAAGAACTGGAAGAAAGAGCGTGTCATTGCCAATGCAAAAGGCGAGCACTTCTTCAACACCTCGGTCTGCAAGGGTCCGGACGGCTACCTGATGGC
>CAYYOX010001073.1:0-1655 GCA_964473065.1 uncultured Planctomycetaceae bacterium
CTCCCTTTGGGAGAGGGGCCGGGGGTGAGGGCCGTAGGTCAGGGCTCGCCCTGACAGATCTTCGCGACGGTGTCGCAGCCCAATTCCGCCCGAGCCCACCTGAACCCTTGCACCCCGGCGACTTTGTGCTAGAATCAGCGCCATCGGGTAGGAACGTTATTGGGCAGCAACCCGCCCCATTCGCATTCTCGGGTCGCTCAATGAACACTACTTAGGCCGGAGAAGCGAATGACACTACGCGAATACGAAGAACGACTCGGCGAGCTTTCTGCGGAAGAGCTACGGAAGCTCAACGACGATTTCGGTGGTGGCCAGAAGAGCCCTCAGGAACGGGCGAGAGGGTTTGTTGATCACCCAGGGCACGAACGGCGCATTTGCCAGCTTCTGGGCCTACAAACCGAGGATGAGAAACTTACTAAAGCAGCGATTCAGTCGGCAAATGCCGCGGACCAATCAGCTCGCTCCGCTCGATGGTCCGTGATCTGGTCTGGCATCGCATGCCTTGTTGCTCTCGCTGCGGTCTTCGTGGCCATATGTAAGAAGGGCTAACCATCCCATGCACAACGGCTTTTCGGGCCACGCGGCCCGAAAAACGTGTGATGGGCAACGTTAGGTTGCGATAGGATCATTCCAGATGTCTCGTGAGGTAACACTTGACGATGTCCAACGTGCGGCCGCTGCAGTGCAGACGGTCAAGTCGCAACTTGCCGACACCACGTTACAAATCAACACGCTTGCTCGAAGGGCTCGGCTTGCTCGCATGAAATGCCGCTACTTCTCCGCCGCGCGAGCAACGCGACTCTTTTTCGAGACACAACACGAGTGGAAGCCTGTCGTCGTGATAACCGCGCCTTTCCTCTGTGGGGCCGCTTTTCTTGTACTTGCACACACCGTCGGCGGATCAACAGTCGTCTATCTTTCCGCTGGTGTACTCGGCGCATTCGTTGGCGCCCTGCTCGTTGGCAATCTCATGTTCATTCCTTCTCGCGATGTAATCGACGAGGCGCACATTAAGATCTCTGCCACTGTCGAGCACTTGACACTCAAGCTGTCTGAACTCCTTTCGATGAAGTCTACGCTTCAACAAGACCTGAGGCGCACGCAACGGCAGTTCGCGGACTACGAAGCTGAGTACAAACATCTGCAACAGGTGAAGTCACAAGAATACATCTCCCAGAAACTGTCCGAACGCAACTGGCGCGCGATGCGAAGTGTTGAATTCGAGAATTTCCTTCAAGAGGTGTTTGAAGCACTTGGATACAATGTTGAGGAAACCCCGACGTCCGGCGATCAAGGCGTTGATTTACTCGTCGTAAAGCATGGGTGGCGAATCGCGGTTCAGGTGAAGGGCTACCTTCACAGTGTCAGCAACAGCGCCGTGCAAGAGGCGTTCGCGGGCATGGCACATTACGGTTGCAACGCATGTGCTGTAGCAACCAACAGTCTGTTTACTCCAAGTGCAAGAGAGTTGGCTGCAAGCACAGGATGTCTACTGATTGATGAAGAAAACATAGTCGATGTCATAATGGGCCGCAAGGACCTCTTGCAGCTCACTCGTATGCCTTTGACGCCGGAGCGTGATTCGTGATTAACGTCCGGCGAATTCCGGGGACACGAACCGATTATGGCGGTTTAGGCGTACGGGGGGGGGGATT
>CAYYOX010001074.1:0-1653 GCA_964473065.1 uncultured Planctomycetaceae bacterium
CTCGCGTTCGTCAACACCCGAAAAGCGTACGTCGAGCCCCAACTGATGCCGCAGGTTCCCTTCGAGATTACTACCAACGGCGGTAACGATTTTTCCGTGGACACGGTCGTGGCTACGATCGAAGGAACCGGCTGGATCAACGTCCGCGAAATTCGCCTTGTCGGCCAGACGGATCCGCTCGAGGTAACCTGGCCTACGAGCAATACTTGGCAGGTTATCGTGCCGTTGGCGGCGGAGACCAACCCACTGACGTTCGAGGCGTTTGACTTCCGGGGAAATCTAATCGGCAGCGACTCTATTACGATCAACTGCACCAACCCCGACCGACCGTTGCAAGACTTTCTGCGGAGTACGGAACTGAACTATCACCCCGCCAACCCAGACGCGGCCGAACTGGCCCAAGGTTTTGCCGAGGACAAGGAATTCGAATTCATCGAGTTGCAGAACATCGGCGCCGAAACGCTGCAACTGGACGGCGTGCGGTTCACGCAAGGGGTAACCTTCGAATTCGTCGGCGCCACGGAGAGATCCCCCGTGGTGATTACCGAGTTCGGGACCTCCAGCGAGGACTACTTCGAAATCCAGAACGTCTTGGGCAGTACGGTCGACACGACCGGATGGACGGTGGCGATCAACAACCCGGAGCTCCTGGACGTCAACCAGAGGCACGCCGAAGTGTGGAATCTGCCCGCCTCGATCGCCCCGGATGAAGTCCTCTACCGCAGCGACGCAGCCGGCGAGTATTACTGGGGAGAGAACATCCTGTGGACCACCACCAAGCCCGGTTGGATCGTGATCGTGGACGATACCGGCCATGTCGTCGATTTCGTCGTCTGGGGGTACTCGGCCGCAGAGATTGCCTCGCTGAGCGTCGACGTGGGTGGGTTTACCGTTACCGCCGGCGGTGTCTGGAGCGGGGCGTCGGTTTCTACGGGCGGGAGTTCCTCAAGCACCTATCAGCGCACTGGCGACTCGGATCAGGACTCCCCCAGCGATGGGTCCCTCGCGCCACAGTCGAAAGGCATCTGGAACACCGGCCTGAGCACGCCCTTTTCCGGCGAGTTCAGACTCTCTCCCGGTGAGTTGCTTGTGGTTGTCCGCAATACGGCCGCGCTGGAGGCCCGTTACGGGACCGGGATCCCCGTGGCCGGCCAATACGACGGCAGCCTCAGCAACGGCGGTGAACGGATCAGCCTGATCGGCCCCATCGGCCAGGTGATCCTCGATTTCACCTACGGCGACTCCGGCAACTCGGACTGGCCTGATCGGGCCGATGGCACTGGGGCTTCGCTGGAGGTGATCGATCTCGCGGGCGATTACAGCGATCCGAACAACTGGCGGTCCAGCAGCGAATACCTTGGCAGCCCCGGCATCCAAGGCCGTGGACCCTATCAGGGCGTTGTGGTCAATGAAGTGCTCACCCACAGCGACGATCCGTTGGTCGATGCGATCGAATTGTACAACCCGACTGATACCGACGTAATGCTCGACGGCTGGTGGCTCAGCGACGATAGCGATGATTTCTTCAAGTTCCAGATTCCCGACGACACGACCATCCCGGCCTTGGGCTACGTGACGTTCTATGAAGGCCACTACGTAGGGCCGACGTTTACGGTCGACCAAACGAACGCGTTCGGCCGCCCGGGCGCAACC
>CAYYOX010001075.1:0-1650 GCA_964473065.1 uncultured Planctomycetaceae bacterium
GCGAGGGCGTGATCGCGTGCGCCGGACGCGAGCAAGCCTTGGCCGCCGTCGAGACGATCGCACGCGACAAGGCGTTCGGCGACGCGGGCGATCGATTGATTATCGAAGAACGACTCGACGGCCAAGAGGCCAGCGTGTTGGCCATCACCGACGGCAAAACGATCGTCACCTTGCAACCGGCCCAGGACCACAAGCCGGCTCATGACGGCGACACCGGCCCGAACACCGGCGGCATGGGCGCCTACTGCCCTGCCCCGCTGGTCGACGCCGAACTGCTCGGCTGGGTCGAGGAGCATGTGCTCGTGCCGACCGTCCACGCCATGAAACGGGCCGGGCGTCCTTTCAGCGGCGTGCTCTACGCCGGGCTGATGATTACCAACCAGGGCCCCAAGGTGCTCGAATACAATGTGCGATTTGGCGACCCGGAATGCCAACCGCTGCTGATGCGGCTGAAGACCGATCTGGTCGACCTGCTGGAAGCGGCCGCCGACGGACGCCTCGACCAGATCGAGCCGCTTGAGTGGGACCCGCGCCCGGCCGTCTGCGTGGTGATGGCCTCGGAAGGCTACCCGGGCAGCTACACCAAAGGCCATCCCATCCGCGGCCTCGACGAAGCGGCCAAGCTGCCCGACACGAAGGTTTTCCACGCCGGCACGGGCGTACTGGGCGACAAGATCGTCAGCGCCGGCGGCCGAGTACTCAACGTCACGGCCCTAGGCGACAGCATCGCCCAAGCCAAGCTCCACGCCTACCGAGCAGTAAAGTGCATCCGCTGGGACGGCGCCTGGTGCCGCAAGGATATTTCGGATAAAGCGCTCGAGTAGTGGTTACGAGCAGTGGATAGTGGTCAGTGGATAGTGGTTAGTAGTTTCCAATCACACCGTTTAGCGGTCGGGCTTGCCCGACGTTTTTTGAAGAAGTAAGCAGTAGGCAGTATGCAGAAAACAAAGCGTCCCTAGCCCCTAACCCCTGATCCCCAACCCCTACTCATGACTCCACAAGACTTCATCACCAAGTGGCAACGCTCCACCCTAACCGAGCGCAGCGCCTGCCAACAGCACTTCCTCGACCTCTGCGAACTGCTCGGCCAACCCAAACCGGCAACCGCCGATCCCGACGGAACCTGGTACATGTTCGAACGCGGCGTGCAAAAGACGACCGGCGACAAGGGCTGGGCCGATGTCTGGATGCGCGGACACTTCGGCTGGGAATATAAGGGCAAGCACAAAGACCTCGACAGGTTTTGCGCAATGACGGATTGCACACGACCTCACAGATCGGTTATTAGGAGACCCAACTAATGCGTCTAATAGAGATGCGTGTTAGGAACTTCCGAGCGTTGGAGGAGATGGACATCAAGTTCTACCCGATGACTGTCGTCATCGGAGAGAACGATGTCGGGAAGACCTCTTGTATGCTAGCCATCCAGACGCTTTTCGAAAAAACAAAACTCGACGAAAAGAGCGACTTTTTCAAATGTGACGCGTCGAAATCCGTGACGATTGAGGCCCGTTTCCGCCAGTCACCCACCGACACCATCGATCCGACAGGAGTTCCAGCAGAACAACACGACCTGCGTATTCGATGTTCTTACAAGCTTGGTGAGGCTCGCAGCGTTCAACTGTGAAAACCCGTACCCCAGGATTCGGC
>CAYYOX010001076.1:0-1646 GCA_964473065.1 uncultured Planctomycetaceae bacterium
GCGGACCGGGACCGCGGCCGCCGCGGGCCCGGGTCCGCTGGAACGAGGTGTTAGGTCTGTTCGCGAACCCGAATCCGTTGTTCATCCACGATCCAAAGGGCACCGTCCAGGGCCCGCAATTCCAGTGTGACGAGTAGGCGAGAGGTGACAGCAAGAATAGACTGCTTGTCTTGTTGGGCAAGTCGAAAAACGATAATCCCAGGGTGCGATCCAGGGGGGTATGTGCGAATCTCTGAGAAATCCGTATCCAGAGTAACGAGGCATCGGTTTCCCGAATTGCAGATCTTTGCTACGTTCGGGTCATCGGCGCCACCGAGGCCCTGGTCAACGACCGACACGGCATCGTGACCACTACTGGTGAGCAGCTCTACAACTTCGACAGGCAAGTTTTCGTCAATCTTGAATCGCACGATTCACTCAGGCAGGTAGAGAAATGACGCGTTCTCTGGCCAGGTCGGCGGCATATGCAATCGCAGCGTTGATGCCCTCGGGATCGAGAGTTGGATAACTTCGAAGAACGGACTCAGGAGTCTCGCCAGCGGCGATATTGTCTAACACGACGGACACGAGGATTCTCGTGCCGCGGAAGCACGCTTTACCGTGACAGATGTTCGGATCGACGGTGATGTGGTTCTGCCAGTTAGTCATCGGTGACTCCTAGCGTCCATTATAGCGCTCGGGACGTCTGAACGCACCTAACGTTTCGAATTCAGCGGACCGGGTCCGCGGCCGCCGCGGACCCGGTCCGCTGGAATGAGGTGTTAGGCGTCACCACGTCAATCCTCGTGATCGATTTGTGCATGTTCGGCATACTGTTTTGCCTTGCCTCCGATGTGGTCCCAAGGCGCCTTTGAGTCTACAAATATGTGCATCTCAATTTCGACACCAGGGTCGCCGTTGATGCACCCCAATGTAAGGCCATGAACTTGTCCGTCGTGCAACCCACAAATGGTGGAGCCACATATCGAACAGAATCCCATGCCCCAGCCCTCACCCGTTTCGTGGATCGTAAGATTGTCTTCGCCAGATAGCCATTCCAGTGAGCTTGATGGTGAGAGTTCTGCGTAAGCCGACGAGGCACCGCTGAACGCCTTGCGACATCGGGAGCAATGGCAAGCCCTAGCGTTCTGCAGTGAACCCTTGAGTTCGTACCGGACGGAATCGCAGAAACAACCACCTCGGATAATTGAATCACTCATCATGATGCCTGCCTAACGCGGTTTTTCAGCGGCCGGCCAGGTACGTAACAGGAACCTGCTACTTTTGCGGTTATGTACCCGCGCTTATTCCGGTCCTCTAAAAATTTCAGTTAGGTTAGTTAAATGATTCATATATCAATAGATAATTTGATTACTCAACTGTGAATTCGTCGCGTCTGCTCTATTAGTTGCAACGGATTAGGGAGTTCTTTTTGGTTGCTTATTCAATTTCTTTTTTGCTTTTTGTTCCTTTTTACTTTTCTTCTGTTTCTGACTCTTGTTTTTGTCCTTTTTCCCGCCTCTGTCTCCCATTGTGTACATCCTTTCCTTTAGTACGATACATCGTACCCACCATTCTCGACCACTCGGACAAAAAAACCTAACGTTTCGAGTTCAGCGGACCGGGGCCGCGGCCGCCGCGGACCCGGGTCCGCTGGAATGAGGTGT
>CAYYOX010001077.1:0-1644 GCA_964473065.1 uncultured Planctomycetaceae bacterium
AACTGTTCTGAGGGGTATGCTCGACAAAGAGGCTGCTTCAGGGAAAAAATAAATGGAGGGTGTCCCATAAAGGGATCTCGAATATCGAGAAGATCGAAAAACACCTTCGCAACTGCGCTGAATTGTATGGATGGGCGGTGAACGTCTTCCGACCCAACGTTCGGGCACGATGGCGCTCTTATTCTAGCAGAATCTCCGGTCGAGTCAACCGATTCCTTGCCAGAAAGGCGCAAAAGAAAATGCCCCGACAGTCGATTGACCGTCGGGGCAATCGCGCAGGAAGTGAGAGCAGACGTGAGCCGCTTCCCGCCACCTGGACGTGAGATACCGGGGCGTTTGGGCAGGAAGTGGCAATGGGCGAGAGAACCGCATCAATGGCTGACAATCGGCTTTGGACATCCGCGTCTACGCGAACATCTAGCGGCGGTGATTGCGCTAATGAAAGCCTCTGGCAGTTGGCGTGATTTCATGCGAAGCCTAGAATGGGCATTGCCCAAATATCTGCCCATGCCGCTGTTTGTCAGCCCCGCCCCCGTACTAAGCACTCCGCCCGCGTACACGTCAAGGTCGCCGGTGTTGTCAAAGAATTGCGTGACGTTCATCGAGGCGGCCACGTCAACGCTTCCATCGTTGGCGATGGCGTCGGCCGAGAAGACGCCCTGCTCGTGGTCGAGCGTTCCGTTGGTCTCGACGATTACCATGTCGGCGATCGTGAGGTCGCCGCCGCCGTTGGTTCGCAACGTGGCGGCCCCGAGGGCGCCTCCGATGATCAGGGACTTCGCCGCCGCGGCGGATGTCGGCCCGGTGATGGTCGCGCCGGCGTTCGGGGCAATGATCGCGTCGTATGCGGCCGTGGGCGCCCGCGGTCCGGTCCAATTCACGGTCGAGTCCCACGCCCCGCCAGAATCCGGATACCAGTAGACTTTGTCCGACAGATATGCCACCCACCCTTCGTGGTCGCCGTCGGGGTTGGTGCCGTAACCTACGATGGTGGCGCCGCCGTTGGACACAGCGCGCGATACCGTCAAAGTCCAACCGGTCAGATCCAGACCGGCGTTTGTCAGCACGTTCTTAAGCTTCCGTATGCCATTGTTGGCATCCCAGATGAAGGCCTCCTGGCCCGACGTGGAGTGGGCGCGTCCGACCACAACGCTGCCGTCGCCCGAGACGCCATAGGCGCGGCTGTTGAAGGTTCCGCCGGGCAGGTCGCCCAGGCCGACCATGCCACCGCCCTGCGTCCAGCGAAACGCCTCAATGCCGGAGGCAGAACCTGCGTACCCGACCACGACGGAACCGTTGGCCGAGACGGCGTCGCCGCTGCTGGCGAAGAGGCCACCGGGCAGGTCGCCCAGGCCGACCATGCCGCCGCCCTGCGTCCAGCGGAACGCCTCATAGCCCGACGCCGAGTGGCCCTGTCCGACGACAACGGCCCCGCCGGCTGAAACGCCACGGGCGATACTGATCAACGCCCCGCCGGGCAGGTCGCCCAGGCCGACCATGCCGCCTGGCTGGGTCCAGCGATACGCCTCGGCGCCTCCGGGCACTAAGCCTTGCCCAACCACAACGGAGCCATTGGCCGAGACGGAGCCGGCGCGGCTGCCGAAGCCGTCGCCGGGCAGATCAACCCGGCCTACCATGCGTCCC
>CAYYOX010001078.1:0-1640 GCA_964473065.1 uncultured Planctomycetaceae bacterium
CTCATGGCGCCGCTTCGTAGGTCCACTGGGCCTGTAGAACATCGTCGGTGGCCCAGGTGAACGGAATAGTCGCGCTGATGTTGTTGGCTTTAGAGTGAGTACTGGAAGTGTTGAACACTTGGATATTGGCTTTGCCGTCGAGGATGGCGACCCGCCCGGAATGCCCGGATTGGCCGTCGTCCTTCAAGGTTGACTGTCCTACTGGCATGCCGATGGCCCCGTAGGTAGTCGCCTCCGCGACGGGTAGATCCACCTCGACTCCTGTCCCGTCGATCGTCGTGGTGGTGCCGAACGTGAGGATGATATAGACGGTGACGGTGCCGTCGCTGTTCTCGACAAACCGGGCGACGACGACGCCGTTCCCCACTGTCAGGTTCGTCCAGACCGCCGTGAATGGTCCCCACCCGCGGGCGGCCCACTTGACGCCCGACGCTTCTGCCGAGTCGGCTTCCAGCACCTCTCCGTCCGCCCCTACGGCGAGCCGGGCGTCGACGGTGGTGTAGACGTGCAGGTCGCCTTTGGTGGTGAGCGGCGACCCGATACCGGTGGCGAGGAACAGGGTGCCGGTGCCGGCGTCGGTGGTCTGCGTCCCGGTCTGCTCGAGGTCGTTGATGCCGATGACGTTGGCGGTGGCGCCTGACTGGACTTCGATGCCGACCGCCGGGTCGGAGCCGGACTGCGGGAATACCTTGTTACCGAATATCGAGTTCCGGTCGCCGGCTATCACGATGCCGTTGCTGGCGTCGTTGACGATGGCGATATGGTTCCCGTTGATGTGGTTGTCATCGCCGCCGACGTCGATGCCGCCCCGCAGGTGGTTCCCTTCTGCGAGCGACCGGATACCGTCCATGACGATCGCCCAACCTCCGACGCCGGCGCCGACCGTGTTGCCTACCACCGTCACATCGATCACGTTGGCGGTTTCGATATGGATGCCGTCCCGGAAGTCGACGCCGCCGGTTTTCCAGATGACGTTGCCGATGATGGTGGGGCCGTGTTGGGTCGCGAACGGGCCGCTCATGTGGATCCCGTCGTAGGTGTCAGCGGTCTGCCGCGACGGGTTCCTGATCTTGTTGCCGAGTATCTGTGTGAGTACTGGCGAGCCTCCAGAATCGGCGTCGATCTGGATTCCGTTCTGCCGGCACTCGTGGATGATGTTGTTGACGATCATGGTCTCGTCGCCGTTCTCGGCCACGAATATGGCGTGCGTCCCGTCTGTCCTGGTGATGACGTCGCAGGATTCGACTCGGTTCCGCTGGCCGTCGCACCATATCCCGACCCCGTCGTCGGTATCGACGGATATGCGGACGGCGTGCGAGTCGCCTTCGTCTATCTCGAGGGCGCCTCGGGTGACGGTGGCTGGGCCGTCGACCAGGATCGAGAAGTCACGGACGGTGCTGCCGGCTCGGACCCGTACTGCTGAGGTGCCGGAACCGCTCTGCATGTGTATCACCGTCGCGCCCCTGCCGGCGCCGAACATGAGTCCCGGCTCGCCTTGATCCGGGTTGGTGGTGACCGGGCCGCCGGTGTTGAACGTCCCGGCCGACAGTTCGACAGCTCCGCCGCCGATGTTGAGGTTGCGGACAGCCTGCCACGCGTCGTTGATTTCGACCCGGTCGTCGACGCCGTTGCATCGGAAG
>CAYYOX010001079.1:0-636 GCA_964473065.1 uncultured Planctomycetaceae bacterium
ATCCCGACAAGATCATCGAAGCCACCGTAGTCCGAAAACGCGACCACGAATACAAGCCAACCAAGGCCGGCGAGTAGCCTTGCACGATCTTGGGAATATGTAGGGTGGGTCGAGGAACGAAGACCCACGCGTCGAAAACCAAATGACGAAATCCGAATGGACTAGGGCATATCCTTCCCTTTCGTCATTCGTGCTTCGTCATTTCACCGCGTGGGTCTTCGTTCCTCGACCCACCCTACAAGACTTGGAGACATACGGGCTTATGGCTTGCCGTTACTTCTGCTGAAGTCGATCTAGTTTGCCGGCTTTCGCTAGATTTGGTGGCTGTCACCTTTTTTAGCCCAAATCGAGTTGCTGGAAAGAGGCGCACGATTCTTCAATACACGTCTTATAGGAAACGGAATCTGAGTTATGTCATTTCGCATCGACAAAAACAAGTTAGTACTTGAGAACGGGAAGATCGTTGCTTTTGATTTCCCGATAGAACAGACAATAGAAGTTGCTGGAACGATGGTTGTCGCGTTAGACGTTCCCGCCGATCGTTCGATGACAGAAAACGTATTTGGCGTGTCGAGCGAAGGAAGCATAATCTGGCAGATTGAACGAATTGCCGAAACTGCGAGATATCCGGTGAAT
>CAYYOX010001079.1:646-1639 GCA_964473065.1 uncultured Planctomycetaceae bacterium
GTATACGGCCCTAAGGAAGGATGGATTGGACAGGATCATTGCATTCAACTGGAACGGCACAGATGTGATTGTTGATCTGAAAACTGGTAAAGTACTTGGAACTCGTTTTACGAAATGACTGGGCATGAAATCAGGGAATTAAAGGTGTCAGGAACCGTTTTACTGAGAAAACGCAGAAACGGTTCCTGGCACCTTTTATTCGTCTAGGCCCCGTTGTCGAAAGGATCGATTGCCGTGCGAGCAACGGGAATTATACGCGTGGCCTCTTGGCAGGCCCTGCTTCTTGTCGTGGCGGTAACTGCGTCGAGCAACGCGGCGGACGAAATCCCACGCACAATCGGCGAATGGGCGGTCGAGGGCTTGGGGAACTCGCGTGCTCGGGTGAAGGTGGTCGATGAGGCGGACGCGGTTTGGGTGCATCTGCCTTGGCGACGTCGAGACGCCCAGCCTGAGACAAAGGATATTATCGTCGTCGACGCGGCCACGAACGAGCGCGTGACCAATGTGGTCCGCGTCTCGGTGAATCGCGAGTTCGGCGATTTGCTGCTGAGCCCGCCGACCGTGCCGGGCGAGTATTTCGTCTATTACATGCCGTACAAGACGGAAGGCTCGTGGTACTTTCCGACCACCAAGTACTTGCCGCCCGCCAACACGGCCGAGGCTGCCTGGGTCGCTAAATGTGCCCCGCTTGTCGAGAAGATTAGAGCGGGCCGGACCGAGCAGCTTCCTACGGCGGAAGTCTTGGACTTTCAGGCGATCAACGATTTCAATCGTTTCGACCCGATGGAACTGATCGCCACGGCCGAGGAGATGCAACATCTTCTGGTCGAACAGGCCGACCGCCCTTACCTGCTGTTTCCCGAGGACCGGCGATACCCGATCCGTATGACCGACGAGTTGCCGTTGCGCTGGATCCAGGCTGGGCCGAGCAACGCGTTTCGCGGCGAGGCCTTGCGCGGCGAGTTTTACACTTGGCAGATCGGCCTGTATGCC
>CAYYOX010001080.1:0-1632 GCA_964473065.1 uncultured Planctomycetaceae bacterium
TTCATCCCATTGGTTGCCGCTGACTACTGGCGGATCCCAACACCGAAAAGGAACTCGTCTATCTTTTTGAAGGTCGGTGGTTTGTACCCTCGTCGGTACAATGCTGAGACTTGAAAGGTACCGTCGATACTCAGATCGTAGTCGATACGCGCCTCTCCGTATCCTCGATTCCAGTTTTGTTCCAGATCGAATCGGTAAAAGTACTGGAGACCGAATCGCAACTGTTCCGATAATCGCCAAGGGTAGATAGTGAGCGCAATTCGCGGAACGATCCGGGAATACGACCCTCGCTCTTGTAGCGCAGCGAGATCCTCGTTGCCTGCGGGATCACGGATGTCTCCGAACTCAAAGTCTAGGGCTGGCTGCCAGTACACCGACGCTCGGGGGAGCTTCCCATCCCGACGAATCGCGGGCGGAGTCAGAAAACCAGCACCAGCGCCCTGTGAGGTGAAGGCGAGTTGAAGCGCCACTTCCCAGACTTCACGATTGACGTCACGATCGGTTATGAACTTCGGTGTGACACCAAGGCTCAGTGTTTCAAGGAACTGGTTGTCGTGATAATACCGGACAAAGCGCGTCGGAAGACCTGCTGTAATGGTGTTTTCGTGCGCCTCTTTCGCGCCATCAATATCCAAGTCAATACCGATCGTGGTATTGCATTCCCACTGGGCCGAGCAATCTGTCCCGCCGGACCAGAACTGGACTGAGCCGATGGCGCTGAGCTGATCCTTGTCTTCCGCCTCGTTATCGCGGCGATACGCCAAGATGGCCGGAGCTTTGAATTTGGCATTCCCTCTCGGGTTCACCGCATCAACGACGAAACGGCTAAACCCGAGTGTTGGCCATCCGAGCTTCTTCTTGATCTTCAGCTCTTTAGCGACTTCTTCTTGCCGGGAGAGCTCAAGAACATACGCGCTCGCTTGGTCAAGCGAGATCGATTCGCACCCTACACCGCACTGCGCGTTGAGCATCTGACTCGCGAAGGCGTCGGCTTCTTCATCGACTTGTTCGAGCAGCTTCTTGGTCCGCTTGGCTGTGAAGTACGCCTCTATCTCGGGAGGATGCAGTTTTCCGTCACCGTTCACGTCGTATTTTTTGAGCTCTTCCAAAATCGTGTCAGACGCGGGGGCGGGCGTTTCTTGTGCGCACAGACCAGTACACGACGCGAGTAGCAGCAGGGCGAGGCTTAGGGTGCGCATTTCTTGGTCTCCCTTCTGCGGGTCATCTCAGCCCGCACCTTCCCCACTGTTGTCAGCGTGGCACCAAGGGCTGACCATTGCGCTAGCGAGATAGGGAAGCATGGCCGCCCTGCAAATGTGCCATTGAGCTGGCGTCGCAGTGATTGGAACTGTGATGGTCGTATCCGTTCCAGCTTGTCGGTTGGGTATAGCGGATCATTGTCGTCGTAGCCGGCCCATGTACGGATTGCACGATACGTGAGTTGTGTGTCGGTGAAGACGGCGTGACTTCGCGCGCGATTTCTGAGTTGCTCGACGGTTGTGATCCACGATTCCAAAACACCCCAGTATTCTTCTGAGATTGGCAAAAATGTGTTTGTGAACTCTTGGTTGAGGTGCTGACGGAGTTCGTCCCATGCGTCTCGCAGCGTCTTGAGTTTTGCGTCCAGCGGTA
>CAYYOX010001081.1:0-675 GCA_964473065.1 uncultured Planctomycetaceae bacterium
GGGAGAAACGAACTGATAGTCCAGTCTTTTCCTCTATGACGTCTGCTTCCTGATTTACATTAGTCGGGTCAATGTTCACGTCGCGGATTTGACGATTAAGCCCCAGCCCATGATCTGACACACGAACGGTTGTGCCGCTTTCTTTGTGCGTGAAATACGAACTACCTGGATGGCTTTCGTCGACTTCCCACTCTGGATTATCTTTCAACGCGATAGACAACTCAGCTAGTGCTTTTACGTGGTGCTGGTGTCCGTCATACACAAAGCCCTGCTGCTCCTCTAGTGCTTGTTGGCCTTTCCGACGTGCCTCTGAATGTTCTCTATACGAAGTATCGCGTGCCTTAGTGACACTGGCAGCAACGTCTGCAAGGAAGTCATCTAGATCCTGTCCTTTGATTCCTAATTTGTCGGCAGCCTTTTTTGCAGCCTCAGGCTTTGCTGATTGTTTTTTAAGCCATTCAAGAGTTTTCGTGGCGGCGGTGGCGGCGGTGGCGGCGGGGCCGGCTTCGTCATCGCCGGATCGTACAGCGGGTTCGGCTTCCCCTCCCTCGTCAGCTTTCGGTTCGGGGCTGTCTGTGGTGCTTTGCTTCCCATCGTCTTCTTCCTTGGATTCGGCTAGTTTCGATTCAATCACCCCCTTCAACGCCGCACTAGCCCCGATAGAGTCCGTTGTGC
>CAYYOX010001081.1:685-1632 GCA_964473065.1 uncultured Planctomycetaceae bacterium
GGCGATTAGGCTCGTTCTCATGCGATCGCGCCCTACTCCGCCGGACGAGGAGCGCTCGGGTACGTAGTCCAGGACGTACGCCACATCCACTTGTCGCCGTCTGTCCAGCCCTCTAGGCTCTTGCCGCGGACCTCGATGGTGCTGGGCTTGTCGGAACTCGGGTCGCCTCCTTGGTCTGTGAACTTGCCGCTGTCGTCGCGCGGGTGTTCATCTTCCTTGAACTTGGCGTACTTGCTGACCTGCCCAGTAATCCGTTTCATCGTGTCGCCATCGGCAAGCCACGCCTTAAACTGGTCGACAGTCATCGCCGTTATCGTGGAGAGCCCCTTCCATCCCGGCTCGTAACATTCCAGATAGGCCGCGCGGGCATTCTCGACCGACGTGAACCCCAGCATGACCTTGTGCTCGTCAAAGTACCTCGACTCCGGCTTGACCTGATCGACAACGCACACGAGGTCCGATTCCAGGTCATCCCCCAGGAACACGTCAACGTGGTCGCCGTCGCGTGCCTCTGTTCGCAGGATGTAGCCGTAGTGGTACGGCATCTTGACGGACCACGCCTTGCCGTTGCTGTCCTTTCCCGAACGAGTCGCGTCCTTTGGTGTCTCGATGGCTATCGGCATCCCGTGCAGCGAGACCTTGCCTTTCGGGTAGTTGCCAGCCTTGATCTGGGCTTTGCTCGGCTTGCGGCGGGTCTTCTTCACCGCCTGGGCTACGTTGTGAGCGATCTTCTCGTTGGTTGTACGCTCTGGGTTCACCTCGATTGGTTTGACGTAATCTTCCACCTCCGAACGCGGAGCATCGCTAGGGCACGCCGACACACGCTCGCCATCGTCCGCGTCGTGCTTCGTCCCGCAGTGCTGGCAGTACACACCGTCGTACCGCTCGACCGGGCCTTGCATTATCGCGTCAACCGGCTGGGCAGTCAGCAACTCACGCTCGAGATC
>CAYYOX010001082.1:0-1629 GCA_964473065.1 uncultured Planctomycetaceae bacterium
GTGCTTACCGGCATCGTCGAGAAGCTGCCATGTCCCCAGGGCGACCCCGACGCGCCGCTTAAAGCCTTGGTCTTCGACGCCCATTTCGATCGCTACCGAGGCGTGATTCTCCAGTGTCGCGTTATGGAAGGCACGCTGAAGACTCGCGATACGATCCATTTCATGCACGCCGGCCGCAATTTTACGGTCGAGGAGTTGGGCTACAATCAGTTGAAGCTCAATCCAAAACCGCAGCTCGGCGCCGGGGAGGTCGGCTACATCATCGCCGGGATCAAGAGCGTGCGGGAAATCGAGATCGGCGATACGATCACGCTGCTCGATAACCCGGCCACGGAGCCGATTCCCGGCTATCAGGAGGCCAAGCAGGTCGTCTTTTCGTCGATCTATCCGATGAACTCGAACGACTACAAGGATCTCACGAAGGCCCTGGACAAACTGGCGATCAACGACGCGGCGCTGACCTTCGAAAAAGATAGTTCGGCCGCGCTGGGTTTCGGCTTCCGCTGTGGGTTCCTCGGGCTGCTTCACTTGGACGTGGTTCAGGAGCGTTTGCAGCGGGAATTCGACATCGGGCTGGTTATCTCGGCCCCGTCGGTGAAGTACAAAGTGGCCTTGAAGGACGGCAAGACTATCGATGTAGACAACCCCAGCTACTGGCCCAGTCCGATGGCCATCGACTCGGTCACCGAGCCCTACATTTCCGCCTCTATTCTTACGCCCGAGGAGTACGTCGGGCCGGTCATGGAGCTATGCAGGGAACATCGCTCGGACAGCCAGACGATGACTTATCTCTCCGTGGGTCGGGTGGAAGTGATTAGCGAGATGCCGTTGGGCGAAGTGCTCTTCGATTTCTATGGCAAGCTCAAGACGATCACGCGCGGATACGGATCGTTCGACTATGAGCCGATCGAATATCGAGATACGGACGTTGTGAAGGTCGATATCCTGGTCAACAAGGAGCCGGTCGACACGCTTTCCTACCTGGTCCATCGCGACAAGGCGCGACCTCGGGCGATCCACTACTGCGAACAACTTGCCGCAGCGATTCCCCGCCACCAGTTCAAGATCCCCATCCAGGGCACCATCGGCGGCACGATCATCGCCCGATCGACGATCCAGCCTTACCGAAAGGACGTGACCGCCAAGCTCTACGGCGGCGACGTCACGCGTAAGAATAAGCTGCTCGACAAGCAGAAGAAGGGCAAGGCCAAAATGAAGCAGATCGGCCAGGTCAACATCCCCCAAAAAGCTTTCGTCTCCGTCCTGTGCGCCGACCGGGACTAGGGCGGAGAAAACGGACATCACTGATATTGATAGTAAAGCCCGTGGTCAATGCGGCACGTCCAACCGTGGGCTACTTGGCGAGCACTACCTTCTCGAGCGACGGGTCTTCGTCTTCGCAGATCATGCGGAATCCGACATCCCAGACGCCTTGCCAACTCTGGTAGCTTAGCCGGTAGGTGTCGCGGCGGGTGGCCGGCATGCCGATCGCGTTGGCGCCGCGAACGACCTTGCGGCCGTGCAGCGAACCGTCGTCGCGGCCGTCGCCGACAAGGTACGGATAGGGACGATACGTCGAGCGGGTCCACTCGGCCACGTTGGCCGGCATGGCATCGACGCCCCAGACGC
>CAYYOX010001083.1:0-1626 GCA_964473065.1 uncultured Planctomycetaceae bacterium
GGAAGGCGATCTCGACCTGCGCACTACGTTCGGGGTGAACTGGGGGTAATGGCGGGTGCGGCGTTGGATTTTGGAAACTGTGGGGCCATCTCGTATAATGGCACGGTTGTTGGGAAAGCCGACGATTGCATCGAAATTCTGAAAACGTGTCAACGAAACAGCAACGGATAGCCGAACTGGCGAAACGTTCACCGGAGATGGCCTTTACTTCGTTGGCCTACCTGATGGACATTGCGTGGCTCCACGAGGCCTACCGCCGCACCCGTAAGGATGGGGCGGTCGGCATTGACGGGATGACAGCCAGAGCGTACGAGGTGGATCTGGAGGGCAACCTCCAATCGCTTCTTGATCGAGCGAAATCCGGAAAGTATCGTGCCCCGGCCGTACGTCGGGTGCATATTCCGAAAGGCGGCTCGAAAACCGAGACGCGTCCGATCGGAATCCCTACGTTTGAAGACAAAGTGCTTCAGCGTGCGGTTCTGATGCTTCTGGAGCCGATCTACGAAGTGGACTTCCACGACTTCTCGTACGGTTTTCGTCCCGGTCGATCGGCCCACATGGCGATCGACGCGACCTGGAAACACGCGATGAACCTCAGCGGCGGCTGGATCTTGGAGGTCGATTTGCGAAAGTTCTTCGACACCCTGGATCATGGACATCTTCGAGCGTTTCTCGGGCAAAGAGTGCGCGACGGCGTGCTGAAACGACTGATCGGTAAATGGCTGAAAGCAGGCGTCATGGAGCACGGGAGCGTCAGTTACCCGGGCTCCGGCAGCCCACAAGGCGGCGTGATTTCGCCTTTGGCAGCCAACGTATATCTGCACTACGTGCTGGATGAGTGGTTCGAGCATGTCGTGAAGCCTCGGCTGCGTGGCCAAGCCTACTTGGTGCGTTATGCCGACGACTTTGCGATTGTGTTCGAGCACGAAGAAGACGCACGGCGTGTGATGGCCGTTCTTCCAAAACGGTGCGATAAGTACGGCTTGACGGTCCACCCGGACAAAACCCGGCTTATCGACTTCCGCCGTCCGGATAAACGATCCGCGGCCAATTCGTCCAAGGATCGCGGCGACGGAACCTCACACAGCGATTGCCACACGTTCGATCTGCTTGGATTCACCCACTACTGGGGCCGATCCCGCAGAGGAACCTGGGTGGTCAAGCGCAAGACGGCGTCGAAACGCCTGACGCGTGCCGTGCAGAATGTTGGCCGGTGGTGCCGAGCCAACCGCCACGAACCGATCACGGTCCAGCATGCCAAGCTGAGCCGGAAGATTATCGGCCACTACGCCTATTATGGGATTACGGGCAACGGTCCTTCGTTGAGGAGCTTTCTGTACTTGGTTCACCGCGCGTGGCACCGGTGGCTTAACCGCCGCCATCGCAAACGCGAGATGAACTGGCAGAAGTTCAATCGGCTGCTGGAGCGTTATCCTCTTCCACCGATACGTGTAGTTCATTCAGTCTATGCTCGCGCAGCGAACCCATGATATGAGGAGCCGTATGCTCTAATGCGGGCACGTACGGATCTGCGGGAGCCCTGGGCGAGCAATCGCCCAGGGCCACCTGGCCGACGGCCTTCTTCGCGAGCGACCAGAATTGAGGTTCGCGTGGATCGAAAAACAT
>CAYYOX010001084.1:0-1626 GCA_964473065.1 uncultured Planctomycetaceae bacterium
GACGGCTGGTGGTTGAGCGACTCGGCCGGTGACTTCTTCAAGTTCCAAATCCCCGTCGGTACGACGATTCCCGCCCTCGGCTACGCGACGTTCTACGAAGGCCATTACGTGGATCAGACGTTTATGGTCGACCAGACGAACGAATTCGGCGGCCCGGGCGCAAAGGATTTCGCGTTAAGCGGCGCCCGAGGCGACGATGTCTGGCTCTTGGCCGACCTCGGCGACGGCAGTCCCCTGCAATTCGCCGACCACGTCGAATTCGGCGCGGCGCTCGCCGGCGAACCGTTCGGCCGCTGGCCCAACGGCACGGGCGAACTCTACCCGATGACCGACTTCACGCCCGACCAAGAAAACAGCGGTCCCCGACTGCCGCAGCAGGTCGTCATTAGCGAGATGATGTACAACCCGCCGGGTGACGACGTGCCCGATCATTTGGAGTATCTCGAACTCTACAACTTCACGTCCCAAGCGGTCAACCTGACCGGCTGGCGATTGCGCAAGGGTTTCGATTATGACTTTGCGCCGGGCACGATGCTCGGTGCCGAAGAGGCCCTGGTGGTCGTCTCGTTCGATCCGAGCGATACGACGAAACGCGACGCCTTCCGGGCGGCGTACGGCATTGGCCCGGAAGTGACGATCCTGGGCAACTCGGCCGATATGCTCAGTGACTTCGGCGAGCGGATCCAATTGCAGCGTCCCGACACGCCGCCGGCCGACGATCCGTTGTATGTGCCGCATGTAATCGAGGACGAGGTCGACTATCTCAGTACTTGGCACGCCACGACCGACGGCGGCGGCGATTCGCTCAACCGTACGGCCCGAACCGACTGGGGCGGCGACGCCTCGAGTTGGACGGCCGAGCCGCCCACGCCCGGCACGGCCCAACTGCAAGAGGTCGCCCAGGTTGAGGGCCGCTATCTGTTCTACAACAATTCGGCCTATGACAAGACGAGCGACACGGACGCGATTGCCACGGACAAAGCGGCCTTGCTGCCGGGCGAACAGGCCACGTTTGCCAATTACACGAGCTATGTCCACGGCATCAACGGGATCATCATCGACATTGACGGCCTGATCAATCCGGGCGCGATCGACGAGAACGATTTCACGCTGAAGATCGGCAACGACGACACGCCAGGCGATTGGACCGATGCCCCGACACCAAGCATCGATGCGACGTCCGGACAGATCATCTTGATCTGGCTGGACGGCACAATCCGAAACACATGGCTCGAGGTGACCGTTTTGGCCACCGAGAACACGGGCTTGCCTGTCGACGACGTGTTCTACGTCGGAAACGGGGTCGGCGAGACGGGCGACTCTCTGACCGACGCCACGGTGGACGCAATCGACGTGCTCGCGACCCGGCAGAACCCGCAGCCGTTCTTCGACCCGGCGACGATCGACACAGTCCATGACTTCAACCGCGACCGGCGTGTTGATGCGATCGATACGTTGATTGCGCGGAATAATCAGACCTGGTCGGGCACGGAGTTGGAGTTGATTGATTTGACGGCCGCGAAGGGGGCGGTGGTCAACTCCGAAGCAAAGAACGCGGGGCAAGCCCCGCCGCTAAACGACGCGCCGCTAAACGACGCGCTGCTAAACGGAGAGCTTGACAAGCGC
>CAYYOX010001085.1:0-1621 GCA_964473065.1 uncultured Planctomycetaceae bacterium
CCCGTTTCGGCAGCGGGTGGTTGTGGCTCGTCTTCCGGGGGCGTTTCGCTCTTGCAACCGATCAACATCAACGAAACAACACACAAGGCAACGAAGTTTTTCTTCCGCATGGGAGGCTCCTAAAAATCCGCGGGATAAGTGCCATCGACGGCACGCGACGCTCGCCAACCGTCCCGGCCAATTATAGCCGAAAGAGCCTGCCGGGCAAGCGAGATTAGGGGGGATGGAGCGTTTACAGTTTGAGTAAACACCATTTCGTGATTCACAGAATCCCCAAAATCCCCTTTCACGGCCTGCCCCCAAGGTGTTCTTTGCCGCCAAGAAACAAAAAACAAGGTCTGACCCCCTGCACCCCCTGCATGGATTTGTAGCTACGTTCGCCAGAACGTGGGGTGTATCCGAGAGTTACGGCCACGTTCTGGCGAACGTAGCTACGACAGTGTGCCACGCAATTCTCCGTCTTTGCATTGTACGAGAAACTGTTCCACTTCGTGACGACTCGGGATCGAGGCCATGGCGCCGTTGCGCGTGACGGCCATGGCGGCGGCCGCACTGGCGAATTGTGCCGCGGCGGTGAGTTCGGCGCCTTCGCACAACCGCACGGCCAATGCGCCGGTAAACGTGTCGCCGGCCGCCACCGTGTCGACCGCTTGGACCGGGTAGGGCGGAATAAACGTGCAACCATCCCGCTCGCAGACGACGGCGCCCTGTTCGCCAAGCGTGATCACCACCTGACCGACGCCCTCGCGGCGGATCGCCTCGGCCGCGAGTTCGGCGTCTTGCGGGCTCTCCACGCGGATGCCGGTCAACGCCTCAGCTTCCACTTCGTTGGGCGTGATGCAGCGTAGCTTCTTGATCAGATCCGCGGAAAGGGGCTCCGTCGGCGTGGGACCGGGATTGAGAATGACCGGCACAGCCAAATCATGGGCCAGTTGCACCGCTCGCTCGACTACCCGGTAGTCCATTTCCAATTGCAGCAGAAGCAGATCGGCCCCCTGTAATGCGACGGAAATGTCGTCCAGTTCGTCGACCGAGTAGGCCAGATTGGCGCCGGGTAAGACGATAATCCGGTTCTGCCCCGACGGCTCGAGCATGATGAAGGCGGCCCCGGTCGAGACGTTTGCATCTCGGCGCAAGTGGCTTACGTCGAGCCCTTCCTGCTGCATGGCCTCGCAGAGCCGATCTCCAAAGACGTCGGCGCCGACCTTTCCCGCCAGCGACACGCGCGCGCCCATGCGTGCGGTGGCCACGGCCTGATTGGCCCCCTTGCCGCCGAGCGCGAGCTCGAACGACTCGCCGATAAGACTTTCGCCCGCCACCGGCATCTTGTCGGCACGGATAGCGAAATCCATATTAAGGCTACCCAGAACCACGATCCGCGGCCCACCATTTTCCAACTCATCCAAAATAACATCTCCTGTAAAAAAGGGGTCAGGACCCTATTTGGTATTATAGGCAAGTTGTTACTGCCTGCCTTGCTCAGCAGTCAACGGGATCGGGGCCCTATTCAGCGAGGTCGCAGTCGACCGCTTGCCTATAATACCAAATAGGGTCCTGACCCCTTTATTTCCAGTACTCGCGTTGATCGTAAAAGGCTTCGAACATGACTTCGGTTGTTTCG
>CAYYOX010001086.1:0-1620 GCA_964473065.1 uncultured Planctomycetaceae bacterium
CCGGGCGGGGCGGCGCGCGAGCGGGCGCGGCGCGCCCCGTGCGGAAGGCAAGGTTGGCGCGGACGCGACCGCGAAGACCTCCGCCGAGAGGTTATGCGGCTCAACAGTGTAAAACCAAGTACCGGCCATTGGCGTGCGGATGCGGTAGACGGAGTGTTTCGCTTCGGCGCGATAGGTCACGCCCGGCGGCGTGATCGCGATTGGCGAGGTTGCGCCGGGCTCATACAGGTTGACCGTGGCCGCGTTGTCGATGTTTGCGTGAAATGCAACCGTCATCCAGTCGAGCGCCGACTCCACGTTGAACCTGCCGATGCGCAACTTACGGCGCTGGACCGCCGAAAGGTCGAGGGTGGCGACCTCGCCTGCCGCCAGCAGGGTCTCCTTCGGGAAGCCCTCACGATAGAAGAAGCGCTGCTCGCCACGCACATCTTCGTCAATCGCCTTATACAAATTTGACAGCCGGCTGAGCAGGAAGAATGAGCCTGCGCCTTCATTGAGGTTTCTGAACTCGCCGCCGGTGGCGTCGGCAATATCGGTCAGGATGACGTCATCCGCGTCCCCGCCGATGCCGATGGTATCGAGGCGAATCTCACCGCCCAAGAAGCTAGGACGCAAGGGCGAGCCAGGCGGGCCGGCGCGGTCCCAGAAGGGCGCATAGTTTTCCAGGCCGTCCGTCACGAGAACGATCTGCTGCTCATGACCCGCCATGCCGTCATTGTTGAGCATGGTGCGCGCCTCGACGAGGGCGGCGCCGGGAGAGGTCTCCGGCCCAAAGAAACCGGGAGACGTATCGGGTGAGATGTTGGAGATGTCGGTCCGCATCGAACTGCGCCGGTTGATCGCCCCTTCGACGATCAGATCGAGCGGAAATACGAGCTCGGCCAACTCGTCCGGCTCAGTGATGCTGCCGTCATTGTTTTGGTCGCGGCGTTGGAAGCTCACAGCACCGAGCTGATCATTGGAATTGGAAAGGTCGACAAAGAACCGGCCGGCGGCGCGGGCGGCGTCCATCTTCTCAGTACTGAAGATACTTGTCGTCCCGTCATACAGCATGCTGTTGGTCTGATCGATCGCAAGGATGCGGTCAAAGTCGCGGCCTTCATCATCGGCGTAACACAAGCTTGAAGCTTCGATGTCGTTGATGCCGGCAGGCGTCGTCAGCGACACCTCGAGATCGTAACACCCGTCGGTCTTGGGACCTGGGGCGATGACGACCCAGGTTTCGCCGCCGACCTGCTCGGCCGCTGTCGGGATTTGCGCGGCCGTCAGGTCCACCCCGTCGACTGTGATCGTCAAGTTGGCAGGTGACATGTCGAGCCCGCCCCGAGCCAGAAGGCGCACAAGGACCCGGCTGCCGGCGACGGAGGTGCCCGCAAAGGACGGCCGCGCGGTTGTCGGCTCGACGATCTCGAACGGCTCGGGGGCCACGTCGCTTGTGAGCATGAGTTCGTCGAACACGATCCGCCCACGGGCCGACCCGAATGAGGGACCCAGATCAAGACGAACGGCGACAATGTCGGTCAATTCGAGCCCCGATCCATTGGTCAAGAAGTCTGTGAGCCTCACACGGACGGTTTCCATCTCGTTGTGCCAGCCGCCGTCGCGCGCATAGGGCTGCTC
>CAYYOX010001087.1:0-1619 GCA_964473065.1 uncultured Planctomycetaceae bacterium
GAGTTGGAAGTCCTGGTAATGGCCCGGGTCCAGCGGATCCTGGATTCGCACGTCGTCCCGGGGTGCGTCCGTCTGATCCAGCGTGCCTTCGAAGACTTCGGACTCGTCGGACCGCTCGATCACATAGTTCACGGCCGTTCCCGCGTTATTTGTGTCCTTGGCCCAGGTCATATAGATTTCACCGCTATCGGTCCAGAAGGGCGCCGTCCACAGACACCCGTTGCGACCCACGCTGGCCGGCGAATCGGGGCCTTGTTGAATTAGCAGCCCTTGTTGCGACCCGTTCATCGCATCCGCGTTCTGTTCCTCCAGCCACTCAGTGGCCAAGGTATGGTACTTATGCCCGTCGTCGACGATCACATCTTCCATCACGTCGACGACCAGATTCACCTCCGGCCAAGGAAGGTCGTTTGGCCAGGAATCCGTGTTGTCCTGGAAGTCCATGCCCGAACCGGGAGTATAGTAATTCCCACCGGGCCCGCCGACGAGCATATCGTCGCCGTCGTCGCCGTAGAGATAGTCATACCCATCCTCGCCGAAGAGGTTGTCGTGTCCGCCGCGGCCGTAGAGCCAGTCGTCGCCATACCAGCCGTAGATTTCATCGTTTCCGTCGCGGGCGTCGGCCACGTCATAATCGCCATAGAGGTGGTCGTCGCCGAATCCGCCGTCGATGCGGTCGTCGCCGAATCCGCCGTAGATGTAATCGTTTCCGTCGTCACCGAGGATGCGGTCGTTGCCGTCGTTGTTGCCGAACTCGGGGTCGTTCGCGTCCCCGTCGTCATCGCCATAGATCTCGTCGTTACCGGCTCGTCCCTCGATGAAGTCGTCACCGGGACCGCCGTAGATGGCGTCGTTGCCGTCGGCGCCGGTGATTTCGTCGTCGCCTTCTTCGCCGTAGAGCCGGTCGGCGCCGGCCCGGCCGATCAGTTCGTCCAGCCCGCTGCCGCCGTAGATGGCGTCGACCAGCGCGCCGCCGAGCAGCCGATCGTTACCCGGGCCGCCAAGGATCAGCATTTCCTTTTGGATATTCGACCCGTTCAGATCGACCGTCTCGTTGGGCGTAAGCACCTGATCGTGGCCGTCGTGGGTGTGGATCTCGAAGCCTTCAAAGTCGGCGATTCCGCTTCCGGAATAGGACACCGGGTCTGCTGTGTTGAGCGTGACGGTATACACTTCGGCCTCATCGACGTCGATGTCGACGGTATCGATCTGATAAGATTCGGCGTCGGTGCCGTGGACGTGGACCCACGGCGCGCCGCCGGCTTGACTCCAAAAGATGCCGCCTGCAAAGCGTTTCGAGTTGTTGCTCGTGTAGATATCCTCGTCAGCGTGCGTATCGTCGATCACTGCGACCAGGATGTAATCCCTTTCCTGGCTATCGTGGGGAATTGAGGGCGTGAATTCGATCTCATAAGGGGTGTCGTTCTGGAAACCGCCGTCGTACCAGAAAGGATTGATCGTCATAATGGCGAAGGATTCGACCGTATAGTCGGGAACAAAGACTCGTACGATCTCGATATTGAAATCGGCGATCGCCCCGTTGATGAGCGATTCTTCCGGGAAATTGCTGATCGTGTACTCGACGTGGAATTTGTCGCCATTGTCCGGATAGTTGACGA
>CAYYOX010001088.1:0-1616 GCA_964473065.1 uncultured Planctomycetaceae bacterium
ATTGTCGCACGGAATTAGGACCGAGCTTCCTTCTTCTTCCCGGAGAATGTCGAGGTTATTGATCTGCTTCTGAAGTCGCTCCACCTCTTCGGCCAGCGTCACCACGGCCGCGTTTACGCCAGTGCGGGAATTCATCACGTGAGTGATTCCGTTAGCGATCGATAGGGATTCCTCTACGGTCATGGTCATCGTGTCACCTTTGGTACTTGGTTGAATTCTGCTCCCCAGACCCGTGGATTGACATCCCATCCAAGGCCCTTGTCGGCGTAGATGGAATCCCAGAGATTGCGGAAGCCATTGCGATACAATCCGCCACAGTCGCGGGCGTGATTCGGCGTCGTGCCCTCCGGCCAACTATACGCATGTGCGACGGCACCTTCGGCCGCCGCGTCCTCGTCGCTGATATTCTGCACCCGCTGGACCCATACCCGTGTGACGGGAAGATTGATTCGCGAGGCCCACCGGGGCATGTGGATGCTGGGGCGCCAGTGGTCGCCGGATCGCATATACTTCAGGTCCGCCTCACGCTCCTCTCTGTGGATTCTCACACCATCGGCCCGGTACAATACATGCCAGTTTAGTGGTCCACTGGAGTAGCATGGCCGCCACGCCTCCCGTACCCAGAGCGTATCGCCAGGGACGCCGAAAGGACAGCGGCCGAGTTGCCGTGTCTCGTTGAACACGACCCCCTCCGCCTCAACCGGCACTTGGTACTGCCAACGCGGGCCGACTTCCGTGTCATCGACAAACAGTGAGGAAATACCGTTTCCCGGCTGCGTCTTGATCGGTCTCCGCGTCTGGGTCTTCATTCCCGACAGGATGGCACGTACCATGTCGTCATTGAATAGAATCGGGTGTTCCGTGGCTTGGGGTGTCACCTGGTTACCTCCTAATCAAGTTTCTCGGTCGACTCCAGCCACTTCCGAAGGGCGATGGCCTGAGCTTTCGAGAGGATAATTGATCCGTAGCCAGGCCCGGTAGCGGATACGCATAGACTCCTATCCTCCCGCCGAAAAAACCTTACCTTTTTGTCCCAGCCTTTTGGACGCCGATCGGACCGAAATTGCAGTGCGTTACGTTCTCTGGTCATTTTTCCCACCGTACACCCCCATCCAGTCCAGGATTTCCTTGGATTCGTCAACTGTTATCTCGCCCCTGTGTTCAGCATGCAGCACGCGGTCTACGGCTCGCCCCCACTTGGCGATGCCGTCATTTAGCAAGCCATCGTCCAAGAGACTGGCCTTTAGTTTTTCTGTCCGGATTTGGGCGGTTGATGGCATGGTCTATCCACACGCCTCAATGGTTGCTTTCGGATGCTTCTCGCACGCCGCCAGGTAGTCGCGAACGAATCCGACCAGGTTGGCGTAAGTCCCCCATTCCGGTTTGAACCGCTTGAATCGAGCGGGGTCCGAGGTAAGCAAGTCCAGCCCGGCTCTGAGCGGTTCAATCATCTCCCCCGCTTTCGTTTCGCCTGGCCGCCAGAGGAGGTCGCCGATTCCCGCCTCCTCTGCCATCTTGCCCAGGTCGTCCCAGACGCTCGCCTCAAATAGCGTCGCTAGATGAGGCAACTTGCCCCCAGTATCGATCTCCATTCGTAGGTATACTTCAAGGCTCAC
>CAYYOX010001089.1:0-1616 GCA_964473065.1 uncultured Planctomycetaceae bacterium
ACTCACCCCATTTCCCGCCAAAAAAAGGACCAACCCCATGCTCGCCACACGTACTCTTCCCCGTTGCATCCTCCAGCTTGTCCTGTTTGCCTGCCTGGTTCTGCCGGCGTTGGCTGACGCTCCGTCGTGGACCCAATTCCATGGTCCTAACCAGGACAACAAATCGCCGGATACGGGTCTGCTCGAGCGGTGGCCGGAAGGCGGGCCCGAGTTGATCTGGTCGGCCGAAGGGCTCGGGTACGGTTACTCCAGCGTCTCGATCGCCGACGGGCGGATCTTCACCTCGGGCAATATGGACGACAAGACAGTGGTCACCGCGTTGAATGCCGACACGGGTGAGATCCTCTGGCAGACGCCCAACGGCGAGGCGTGGACGGCGCAGTTTCCCGGCACTCGGGGAACGCCGACCATTGACGGCGATCGGGTCTACGACGAAAGTCCCTTGGGTGAACTCGTCTGTCTCGAAGCGGCCACCGGCGAGAAGATCTGGGGCATGAATATCCTCGAAGCCTTCGAGGGCGAGAACATCTTTTGGGGGCTGGCCGAATCGGTGCTGATCGACGGCGATCGGTTGATCTGTTGCCCCGGCGGCGAGACGGCCATGGTCGCCCTGAACAAAATGACCGGCGAGGTGATATGGAAGGCCCCCAGCGTCGGCGAACCGCCCAGCTACACGACGCCCACCTTGGCCGAGTATCAAGGACTGCGGATGATCATCAGCGTGTCGCTACGGTCGATGATCGGAGTGAACGCCGACACGGGCGACTTGCTCTGGCAGGTTGAGCACAGCACGTTGCACGACGAAAACGTGCTGCAGCCCGTCTATCACGACGGCCAGATCTTCCTCAGCGGTCTGAAGACAGGCGCCGTGAAGTGGAAGATCACGGTCGACGGCCAAAAAGCGTCGGTCGAAGAACTTTGGCGATCCGAGGAGATGGACAACCATCACGACCACGTGATTCTGTTGGACGGCTATCTCTACGGCTCGACTACCATCCGCAACAATGGCAAGTGGATCTGTCTGGATTGGGAGACGGGCGAAATGCAATACGCCGAACAGGGCGGAGGCAAAGGGACCCTAACCTACGCCGACGGCATGTTCTACACGCTCGCCGAACGCCTGATCGTCGGCCTAGTCAAGCCAACCCCAACCGGCCACGAAGTCATCAGCCAGTTCACCCTAACCCCCCAAGGCAAAGCCCCAAGTTGGGCCCACCCAGTCGTCTGCGGAAAGAGACTATACTTGCGCCACGCGGGGATTGTGTACGTGTATGACGTGGCAAAGTAAATCGTAGGGTGGGTCGAGGCACGAAGACCCACGCGGAAGCCTGTAAACGAAGTGGCCTTCAGCAGTCAGCTATCAGCAACGAGAAGAGGACCGGAACAGAGACGGGAGAGAAGATATGCCACCGCGGACACGGACCGACCCGACAATCGAGGCAAAGCGCGTTGACAACGACATCAAGGTACTCAAGTACCTTCTGGAGAATCTCACGTCTGTCACAACCGGCCGCCTGGAATCCCCGCAGAAGCTTGCCGCCTTCTACGCAGGCTATACGGCAATGCGCAGTCTGTGGGACGTGAAGACAAACAAAGGCAAACGCTCAACCGGGGAC
>CAYYOX010001090.1:0-1612 GCA_964473065.1 uncultured Planctomycetaceae bacterium
TGCCCGTGGTCGGCGCCACGATCAACGCCAACGTCACGGCCGACGGCCGGGTGCTTAATGTGGGCAATTCGTTCGTCGCCGGCTTGGGCGCCGCGGCGAAGAGCGCTTCCTCGACGCCGGCGGTCGCTGCACCGCAAGCGCTCGAGGCCCTGGCCGCCGATTTCGGCTGGACGATGGTTGGGTCTCCCGCAATCGTCAGTGCGGCCGTTGGCGGCGCACAAGAGACGGTCCTTTCGGCGGCCGGCATTTCACGGCAAAACGTACCGGCCAAGTTGCACTACGTGCCCACGCCCGACGGCGTAGAACTGGCCTGGAAGCTCTCCGTCGAGACGATTGACGGCGCGCACTATTACGATGCGAGTGTCAGCACGGTCGACGGGCAGTTGCTCCGCCTGGGCGATCGGGTCTACAACGCCTCCTATAAAGTCTTCGCGCAGCCGGTCGAGAGCCCCAGGCACGGCGAACGCACGACCGAGGTCGACCCGCACGATCCGACCGCTTCGCCCTACGGCTGGCACGACATCGACGGCGTTGCCGGGGCCGAATACACCATTACCCAAGGCAATAATGCGCATGCATACGTCGATCGGAACGACGATGACAATCCGGATGCTGATTTCCCCGAGCCGGATGGCGGGGAGAATTTGGTTTTTGACTTCAACAATCCGTTGGACTTGGATGACCCGGACGACTATTACGAAACGTCCGTTACGAACCTGTTCTACTGGACCAACCTGCTTCACGACGTCCGCTAGCTGTATGGTTTCGACGCAGAGGCGGGGCACTTTCACGTAAACAACTACGGTCGCGGAGGCCAAGGGGGTGACTACCTCAAAGCCGAGGCGCAGGACGGCGATGGCAGATCCCGGTTCATCGCGGAGGTGGAGGGGACTTCTCCGCAGATAGAGTTATCCGCGTATCAAACACAGGGGGCATTCGACGCGGATTTGGATTCCGGCGTGATCGCCCACGAATATGGTCACGGCGTTGCCACACGTTTGATCGGCGGATCAAGCAATATCGATATCTTTGGTGAAGACGTTTGGCAGAGCTGGGGAATGTCCGAGGGCTGGAGCGACTGGTACGCCCTGATGTTCACCCAGGAACCCGGCGACCAAGCTTCCGACGGCAGAGGACTGGGAACGTTCATCGAGGGGCAAGACCCTGACGGGAGCGGATCTCGATCCGCAAAATACAGTTACGATATGTCGACCAATCCACATACTTTCGAGTCGATCGCTACACTGTTTAACGCGCGTTATATTCATGGCATCGGCGAGGCGTGGGCGGTCACACTGTGGGACCTGAACTGGGCCTTGATCGAAGGCAACGTGCTGGACACCGGACCCGGCAATGATCCGATTCCCGACGTAGGCCTGGGCTTCGACCCCGACCTGCACCACGGCACAGGGGGAAACAACCTGGCGTTGCAGTTGATCATGGACAGTCTGAAACTGGTGAACACGAATCCGACGTTCTTCGACGGACGCGAAGCCATCCTGGCGGCCGATCTGGCCACGAATCACCGCGGGAACCAAGATATAATCGGGAACGTCTTCGCGCACCGGGTACACGACTACAGCGCCACCAGACGAGAGCACAGACGCGAGAA
>CAYYOX010001091.1:0-1611 GCA_964473065.1 uncultured Planctomycetaceae bacterium
CCCGGGCCCCGTGTGAGGTTCAAGGCGCGTCGAAACACGACGTGCATCTGCTTCGCCTGACGGCGGGTGGTAGTGATCAAGGTAAAGTACTCCTCTCATGGCGATTGACTCGTAGGGTTATGCGACGGCGAATTCCCGCCGACGCCTTTGCGGAAGAAGACTTACGCGTCCAGCATCGAGTGCGTCCCAATCGACCACCCGCGCGTCCGGATCGCAAGGCTCCGGATCATGACGGACGATGGTTGCGTCGGCGATGCCGAAACCTAACTCGGCAATGGTTCGGACGGTTTCGCCGGTAGCGACGGCTACGGCACGGTTCAGTTCGGTTTGGGTCATAACGTGGTCCTTTCGGTCAAAGAAACGGCCGCGGTGCACGTGCGCACCGCGGCCTGGGGAATACAACGGGAAAAACAGCAAGCGGCACGCATTGCCGCAGAGAGATGGCTTAGCCGGTCGGGGCCAGCCAATGGGCCTGCAGCCACGCGACCTCAGCGTCGAGGGCCGCAGTGCGAAGATCGAACGGCCCGAGTTTGGGACCGTCGACCGGTGCCAGGTCGGCAAACCAGCGACCGTATTGATCCGGCTCGACATGCGAGCCGCGGGTAATTGCGACACTACCCAGGGCGTGCAGATCGATGTTCTCGCCGTAAACACAGCGAATCGATCCATTGGGCTCAACGAGAAGATTCATCGGCACCCCTCCGCTATTTGGGCCGTCGAAGGATGTTTCGCCGAGGACGGTCGACCAACAGGCCGTCCAACACGCTTTGGACCCCGGACAGTTCCGTCGCCACATACTGTCTGAGCGACTGGCTCTCGCGAAGTTGCTGGGGTTCGATCCCACGCACGATTTGGCGGGCGCTGGTGACCAAGTTATCGAGTTGCTCGTTACTGCGGACATTCAATTGCCCGAACCGATCGAAGAACTCGCTCAAGTTGTCGATCGCCGAATCGCGGCTCCTTTGCCTCGGTTTTTCGAATGCTGCAATAGTTCGACCTGCGGATGACCCTCCCATGTTTCAAGGATATCTGCCGTGCCGTCGGTCGAATCGTCGTCCACGACGATCACCTGCTTAGTGTACGGGGCGGCCAGGACCCGGCGGAGCAACTCGTCGATCGTTTGTGCTTCGTTATAGACCGGAACAATTACCGTCAGCACAAGTGCTCCTTCGGTCAGTCGCGGGTCGGGCTGTGCCCGCCGCCCTTCTTGCGTGCCAACAACCTCACCCATGGTCGCCTCCCCCCGGCGACTGCCAATCCTCGGGCAACTCCGGCAGCCCGAGTTCCTTGCGCACGCGATTCGCTTCGTCGGGGGTGATGTGATAGATGTAGATCGAATAGCCGGCCATGGCCACGGGTTCGAACTTCAAGTAGTATTCGTATTGTTTCGATCGGCTTCGGATCTCGCTGACGCTCAGGGCATGCCAGCCGGGGAGCGGTTCCGTCGGTGGCAGCGTGTACTCAATTCCTGCAATGCTTGCATCGTACACACCGTTGAACGCCAGTGTCAAGGGTTGGGCTTCGGGATGTTTCTCCAGCCAGCGTTTCAGATAGAACAGGTCCTGGCCCCAGTCGATATTGCTGTTGAGCAGATGGGCATGGCCGTTCTTC
>CAYYOX010001092.1:0-1595 GCA_964473065.1 uncultured Planctomycetaceae bacterium
TACGGGGTGGGGTGGGAATTGCTCGCCGACTCCGGCCACGGGGAAAGTAAAAGCCATTATCGAGCAATTCGACCCGCCACGATGGCCGCGACTCGGCGCCGCTTCCATGCCCGGGGGCGGGTTGCCCGTCGACGGGAGGAATCTGCACGGCGTTGACGGACTAGGCGGCACGGATTTCGACGTGGCCGAGTTGCATCACATGCACCCGGCCGAGAAGGTCCTCTGCGATCAGATCCGCGATGCACCGGAAGGGACCATTACGATCGTGGCCTTGGGCCCGCTGACGAACATTGCCCGGGCCTTCCAGCGCGATCCGGAATTGGCCTCGCTGGTGGGGCAGGTGGTGATGATGGGCGGTTCGGTCTCCGGGTCGGGAAACATCACTCCGGCCGCCGAATTCAACATCTATTGCGACCCGACGTCCGCGCGGGCCGTCTTTCGCTCGCATTCGACCAAAACGCTGATCCCGCTGGACGTGACCAACCGGATCGTGCTCAGCTACGACCTGTTCAACGAACTACCGGACGAATCGACGCGGGTGGGTCGGTTCTTGCGGGCCATCTTGCCGCCGGCCTTTCGCGGCTACCGGCAGCAGTTCGGCCTCGAAGGGATTCACGTCCACGATACGGTCACCTTGATGGCCGTGTTGTATCCGGAACTGTTCACCACGGAAGAAATGGCCGGCGATGTGGAGATAACGGGTGAACTGACCACCGGGGCCACGGTCTTCGATCGTCGCCACGTACCCGCTTGGCGACACAACATGGAAGTGGCCGTCGACATGAACGCCGAGGCGGTCAGCGACGCCATCGTCCGAGGGCTAAACAGCGCGGCGAGCCGGGCGTGAGGTTCCGGCAGGAGTCTTCTGTTTAGCCGCCGCCGGCACGGCGGTGAGAAGTTTAGCATCCGCCGGTACGGCGGTTTAACGTGGAGAACGGCCTGTCCGCAGAGCCGCCGTGCCGGCGGATGCTAAACGACGTGACGGTTTACCCGGCGTGGCCGCCCGGGGCTAAATGGGCTTTTCCCTGATTCAGCGATTCAACTGATACCGGCTGCGGTCGCCTACCTCGACTTCCAACGTGATTTCCTGTCGATCGCGATAGATCACCAAATGCGTTTTGACGCCGATTTCGGTGAGACTGACCAAATTAATCAGATGCGTGTCGTCGCGGACCGGGACGTTGTTGAATTGCAGGATCACGTCGCCGATCTTCAGGTCGGCCGTGTCGGCCGGCGCTCCCGGGGTGATCCTCGATACGCGGGCGCCCATCAGGTGAGGTAGTCCCAGTTCGATGGCCATGGCCGTGCCGAACTCTACGTCAAGATTGACTCCCAAGAATGCGCGGCTGACCTCGCCCTTTTCGATCAGTTGCTGGGCGAAGAACACGAACATGTTAACGGGAATCGCGAACCCGATGCCTTCGTTCCCGCCGGAATTGCTGGCAATGGCCGTATTGATACCCACGATTTCAGCGCGTAGATTCACCAGCGGTCCGCCGCTGTTGCCGGGGTTGATCGAAGCGTCTGTCTGAATGAAGTCCTGCAGCGAAACGCTCGTGTCACCCATTTCCAAATCGTGGCGGCTCTTGGCGCTA
>CAYYOX010001093.1:0-1595 GCA_964473065.1 uncultured Planctomycetaceae bacterium
AACGTGGTCGTAACCCTAGGACACGCACCACGTTCTGGCGAACGCAGCTACAAACTCATGAATAATCAGGGCTAAACGAGCCACGTGTTGGGCATCGCATGGCAGGCTGCTGATGTAGTGGCGTTGCTCTCGGCCACAAACGGTCGGTTCTCGCCTTGACTCGAACCACGCTTCTTGCGAGACTGCGCCGCGCTCGGTGGGTATTGCATGCGTGAAACTTACGATCAGGAGGCGATAGAGATGACTCGGAAATGGATGCTGACGGCGGTCGCCGTATTGACCATGACATTTGGTGGCTGCGACGGATCGGGTGATTCAGAGCAGTCCCCTCCCGCGGGTGGAGGCCAAGAAGCTTCGGGCGATCAGTCCGCCGACCAGAAATCCAACGGTCCGGCCCGTGCGACCCACGAATTCCTTGAAGCGGTACGCACCGGCAACGACGAAAAGGCGGCCATGATGATGACTGCCACCGCTCGCGAGAAAACAGCCGAATTGGAAATGGAAGTCGCCCCGACCGGAAGCGACACGGCCCAGTTCAAGGTGGGCGAGGTTCGTCCGATGGGCGAGGGCCGGGTTGCCGTGGCCAGCAGTTGGAGCGATCTGGATGCAAACTCAAAGCGGCAAACCGACGAAATGGTCTGGATGCTCCGCAAGAGCCCGGAAGGCTGGCGGATCGCGGGCGTGGCGGCCGAGGTTTTCGAAGGCGAACCGCCCTTGTTGTTGGACTTCGAGAACCCGCAAGAGATGCTCAAAAAACAACAGTGGGTTCAGGAAGAAATCCGTCGCCGAGCCCAAGGAAATCAGTCGCGAGCCCGAAAACCCCAAGAATCCATGCAGCGTTAGACGCGTGTTTTTTTCGGTGTTTTTTCCGGCGTTTTTTTAGTTTTTTTGGGTTACCGCCATCTGGGACTATATCCATCGTTCCGATGGATCTTCAGGCCAAGGGCTTTCTCTAGGGCCGCCTAAGTGCCGCAAGTTCTTCCAGAGCCGTATCTTACGGACATCGGGCGGGGCCGTGTTTTCCGCGAAACGTGTTCTACGGCGGTTCGGGACGGCACAGGGCGGATAATGACCTAAGTTTTTTTGGGTGACCAGACCAGAATCCCCAGAGTACCTTAGTGACCCAACAGGTATAATTCCCGTAACCCCGGTTGACAGCCAGTTTGACTATGGTAACTTAACTACCGAAAGCTGTGCGTCAACTGCCGCACCCCCGAGGCCCGCAAAGCTCGACAGGGCAGCAAAGCGAACCGTTGGGAAGGAGGTTGCACAGTTCACGGTATACGGTCGTCCCGCCGAAGGCCATCAGGGTCGGGATGAGTATTGAAACGTGATGGCAACAAGAGAAATAGTGTTTCGAAACGCTACGGTACCCATTTATTTTTTTGGAGGTTTGAGGAATGAAACGTACATGTGTGATTAGCATCGCGATTTGTCTCGTGGTGCTCGGGGTTGTCCTGATGGGCAGCCAGCAGCAAGCAGCAGCTCAAGAAGATGCTGCCGCCGTGGCTCCCGCCGCGGATTGTTGTGCTCCGGTCGCGACTTGCGCGCCGAAGACTTGTGCTCCGAAGACGTGTCGTCCGAAGCGCACCCGC
>CAYYOX010001094.1:0-1595 GCA_964473065.1 uncultured Planctomycetaceae bacterium
AGCGGATCCAACTGCAACGGCCGGACACGCCGCCGCCGAACGATCCCTTGTACGTTCCGCACGTCATCGAAGACGAGATCGACTACCTCAACACGTGGCACGTCACAACCGACGGCCTGGGTGACTCGTTGAACCGCCGGTCGCAAATGGCTTGGGGAAACGCCGCCGCCAGTTGGCTTGCGGCGCCACCGACGCCGGGCGAAGTCTCGTCGCTGGAAACCAACGGCGTGGCGGGCCGTTACGTGTTCTACAACAACTCTGCTCACGACAATGAAGCAAAAGGCCTCGGCGACGCCGACGCCATCGCCCCGGACAAGACGGCCCTGCTACCCGGTGAGCAGGCCAGCTTCGCGAATTACACCAGTTATGTCCGCGGAATCAACGGGATCATCATTGACATCTTTGGTTTGGGCACTCCGGGAGCGATCGACCCGACCGACTTCACGCTGAAGCTCGGTAACGACGACACGCCGGCCGCCTGGCCCGACGCGCCGACGCCAAGCATCGCGGTTACGCCCGGCCCTGACGGTACAGATCGGATCGCGCTTACTTGGGGTGACTACGCAGTCACCAATACGTGGCTTCAGGTAACCGTTTTGGCCAACGCCGACACGGGATTGCCGGCTGCGGACGTCTTCTACTTTGGCAGCTTGATCGGCGAGTGTACCGGGGATGGCAAAGTGGATGGCTACGACGTGTTGGATACCCGCAGCAACCCGCACCCGTTCTTCGATCCGGCAACCCTTGACACGGCCCACGATTTCAACCGCGACCGCCGCGTCGACGCGATCGACACGCTAATCGCTCGAAACAACCAAACGTGGTCAGCCACCGAGTTGACTCTGCTGGATCTTTCCGGAAAGCGGAAAGCGGAAAGCGGAAAGCCGCGTGTCGAGACTGTTTCGCTTTCGGCTTTCAGCTCTCGGGTTTCGGCTCTCGATTGGCTCTACGAGGCGGAGGATGTCCAGACGCCCCGCCAGCGCTCAAAGAAGGTCAACTCCGTCGAAGAGGCCGTCGATAAGCTGTTGGCCATATATGGATCATAGAAAAAGTCATTCCCCAGGGCCGCTACGTGGGAGGTGATAGAGAAAGGCGACCAGGAAGTAGACGGCTGCTACGCGTATTCCGACCCTCTGCATTTCGTTTCGGAGTGCAACGGTTTTCCGGGGCTCGGCTAGCTTCCTGCGCAACCGGCCGAAATCGTTGGGACCCAGATCCGTCACCACCAGTTTCTTACCGAAAACCTTGACGACACCCGCACAGGTCGAGTGAAGCCCTTGAAAGGTCCGTGGGCTGATCTCGCCTCGGTCCCGACGCTCTTCGTGGTGCGTCAGACAACTCATCGCACAATTCTTCGACGGTCAGCCCGTCGGTTTGCCGCTGGGGCTCACGACCGGCCAGCAGGGCATCCTTCACCCGCAGCCATTCCTCCAGGGCAGCAACGTCTTTCGGATCGTCGGCCACCTTGCCAAAATAATGAACCCTGCCGCGTACCTTCTTGACCCAACACCCGACGCCTTTGTGAATCCGCAAAAGGAAATTGGAGATAGGCGTTCAAAACGGACCGGGGGCGGCGCCGAATTTGGTCCCACCTG
>CAYYOX010001095.1:0-1591 GCA_964473065.1 uncultured Planctomycetaceae bacterium
AACGTGAACTGCCAGTTTAATGACTTCCGAGTTTGGTTGAGGTGTTGAAAAAGTCGGTTGCGATAGCCGGTTCGTCGTGACTCCGTATTTTTGCTGAATCGCAGGAGGGCGGATGGATGATGGGCCAGCCGAAGATCGGTAATGTCTTGACGCCATTGGAACGCCCTCCTTGGTCTTGCTTCGTAAAATTGGAGAGCACCTATTGAAACAGGAGGTGTTCTATGGGACGAGGAATCAGGTTTACGACGGAGTTCAAGCGCGAGGCGGTTCGCCTGGTGCTGACCAGTGGCCGGCCACGAGCTGAGATCGCGGAGGACCTTGGCGTCGGTCTGTCATCGCTGACACGCTGGATCGGTCAATATCGCGATGAAGAGATGCCGCCAGAGATCAAGGACGACCTGCAGGCCGAGTTGAAGCGGCTGCGCAAAGAGAATGCGGTTCTCCGGCAGGAGCGTGACATTCTAAAAAAAGCCGCGGCCTTCTTCGCGAAGGAGGGAAGTCGATGAGGTTCGCGCTCATTGATGCCGAGAAGGCCGAATTTCCCGTGAGGACGATGTGTCGGGTTCTGGATGTCAGCGAGAGCGGGTTCTTTGCATGGAAAGGGCGGCCTTCCAGTCAGCGCCAGCGGGACGACATGATCTACCTGGCTCATATTCGAACCGCCTTCGAGTTATCGAACCGAACCTACGGCAGCCCGCGCATGCACCGTGATCTTGTGGATGAGGGTCTGCCCATAGGACGCCGCCGGACAGCCCGCCTGATGCGCGAGAACGGCCTGGCCGCGCGCCAGAAGCGTCGTTTCAAACGAACCACGGACAGTACGCACACCTGGCCGATCGCGCCCAATCTGCTGGACCAGGACTTCGCGGCAGAGGCGCCAGACCAGAAATGGAGCGCCGACATCTCCTACATCTGGACCGCCGAGGGATGGCTCTATCTCGCCGTGCTCATCGACCTCTTCTCACGGCGTGTCGTCGGCTGGGCTGTCAGCGATAGGCTGAAGAAGGATTTGGCACTACGTGCTCTGCGTATGGCGCTTGTCACGCGACACCCGCCCAGGGGCCTGATCCATCATTCCGACCGCGGTAGCCAGTATTGCTCAATCGACTATCAGGCGGTGCTGAAAAAACATGGCTTGATGATCTCGATGAGTGGAAAGGGCAACTGCTACGACAACGCTGTCGTCGAGACGTTCTTCAAGACCATCAAGTCCGAACTGATCTGGCCGGTCGCCTGGCAGACCCGCAGCCAGGCCGAGAACGCGGTGGCCAGATACATCGACGGGTTCTACAATCCGATCCGGCGCCACTCAACGCTCGGATACCAGAGCCCGGTCCAGTTCGAGATGGCAGGCCGGGAGTGAGCAAACAGCTCTCCACTAAACCGAAGCAAGTCCAAGCGGAGCTATGCTGGAAAATGGGTGACGCGGCCAGATCAGGCGGCGCTGGTTTCGGCGACATCGTTCACGGCGATGCCGTCGGCGAACTTGATGCCTTCGATGAGCTTGGGCAACTGATTCCTCCCGTTCAGCCTCCGCCAGGTCTTTGAAGCCGCCTGCACGAGCTTGAACACCATCAGCTTCACCGTCTTC
>CAYYOX010001096.1:0-1574 GCA_964473065.1 uncultured Planctomycetaceae bacterium
GACTGCAACCCGGCCAACTCCGGCGGCGTGCTCTTTACGACCGTCGGCATGTCCAAGCTACCCGAGAGATTCACCTCCGCGTTGAATCCCGAAGGCGTGTTCAGCCATACGGCCTACAACTTCCCCAAGCTGGTGGCCGTCAGCGAGAAGCTGGTCCGCCAGGCGGTCGTGCGTGCCGGCGGGCGGATCGAGAAGGACGACCAGGGCAAGGAAGTGCTGGTGATTCCGATCGCCGAGCCGAAGCCGACCAAGCTCGAGCAGTGCTGGGAACCCGGGCCGGCGGCGAACGTCCGCTTCACCGAGGCCGAGTGCGCGAAGATTACCGCCATTTCCGAGGCTAAGAAGCTAAGCCAAGACCCACCAAAGGACGTCCGGGGGTGGACGATGATTAACTGCGGCCCCGATCTGGCGCCGGGACTTCGGGCCGAATATCGCGGCCGCGAAAACGTCTTCATGTCGCATCCCTTGAACAAGGACGTTGGCTGCTCGCTGAGCAAGCGGGTCGAGATCCCCGCCGACAAGAAGACCACCTTGCGGCTGGTCGTCGCGCATCACGACGATGGCGATTGGATCCTGCTGGTCAAGGCCGACGGCAAGCAGCGTCTGCAAAAGACGATCGACAGCGAAGCCACGACCGACGGTTGGGTCGAAGTCGAGGTGGATCTTTCCGACTTGGCCGGCAAGAAGGTCGCGTTGGAACTGGTCAACCACGCCAACGGCTGGAGTTGGGAAGCCGCCTACTGGGCCAAGATTTCCGTCGACAGCCAGTAATCAACCCGTTTAGCGGGGCCGCTTGCGGCCCGTTTTTCGAATCCGGACGAAAGATGCAAGTGTGCCCGATAAAGCACGACTGATCGCGATCGGCGACATCCACGGCCATCTGGCCGCTTTGGAGACGCTACTCGATCAAATCGCACCGCAAGCCTGCGACACGATCGTCACCATGGGCGACTATGTCGATCGCGGCCCGGACAGCCGGGGTGTGATTGACAAACTATTGGATCTGGGCAAACGCTGCCGGCTGGTTCCGCTGCTGGGCAATCACGACGAGATCATGCTCGAAGTGTGCGCCGGCGCCACCGGGCTGTTCGAGTCCTGGCTAAGTTTTGGCGGCGACGCCACGCTCGCCTCCTATGGCTGCCAACCCGAAGAGATTCCCCCCGACCACCTGGACTTCCTCCGCACTTGCCTGCCCTTCCACGAAACGGACCGCCATCTTTTCGTCCACGGCAACTATGACGCCGATTTGCCGTTGGGCGAGCAATCGACCAGGATCCTGTATTGGGACTCGGTCAAGCATCACGAACCCGGCCCGCACTGCTCGGGCAAGACGGCCATCGTCGGCCACGCGGCCCAGAGGAACGGCGAGATCCTCGACCTGGGCTATCTAAAGTGCATCGACACCTGCTGCTACGGCAACGGCTGGCTAACCGCCCTGGACGTCGAAAGCGGGCAAGTGTGGCAGGCGGACAAGGAAGGGAAATCCAAATGACGAAGAAATGTAGGGTGGGTCGAGGAACGAAGACCCACGCGTCGGATCGTTGTCGTCTAGTGAATATCGAATATCGAACAAG
>CAYYOX010001097.1:0-1573 GCA_964473065.1 uncultured Planctomycetaceae bacterium
CCGCCGGAGATGTGGTATGAAATCGCCGACGAAGAGGGGATCCTGATCCAGGATGAGTTCCCCATCTGGTACAACTGGTGGAAGCACGGATCGATGTTCGGCTGGCCCGATACGATCACGGCCGACAGTCTCGCCAACGAGTTCAGGCAGTGGATGCGCGAGCGATGGAACCACCCGTGCGTGGTGATCTGGGATGCCCAGAACGAAACGAGCAACGACACGGTCCTGGCCGAGGTGATCGGCCGAGTGCGCGGGCTGGACCTGTCGAATCGCCCTTGGGATAACGGTTGGGGGACGGCGCAGTCGCCGACCGACGTCTCGGAATACCACCCCTATCGATGCAGCCCGCAGTTCCCGCTCCCGCCGAGCCTCTCGATCTTCGAGCAGGAATCGGGCGTACCCGACACGGGACCCAAGCAAGGGGATCATCCGCCGCGGATTATCAACGAGTACGGCTGGCTATGGCTGAAACGTGACGGGACGCCGACATCCCTTTCGCGCTCTATCTACGACAGTCTTTTCGGTCCGGACGCTGAGGTTCAGGAGTATCGCAACTACTACGCCCGAACCCTGGCGGCCCAGACCGAGTTCTGGCGATCGCGTCGCAAGTGTGCCGGCATCATGCACTTCTGCGGCCTGGGCCGTTCTCACCCGAACGGGGTCACGTGCGACAACTTCATGGATCTGGCGACCTTGGAGTTCGACCCGTATTTCTATAAGTACGTACGCGACTCGTTCGCCCCGGTGAGCGTGGTCCTCGATCTATGGAAGGAACAAGTCGAGCCGTCCACGCGACTAACCGTGCCCGTGATGATAGTCAACGATCTCGCGGCGCCGTTCAGCGGCGGGGTGACTTTGCAAATGCAGCAGGATGGCAAGACCGTCTGGCAGCAGACCACGCAGATCGCCGTCGAGCCGCTGGGGACCGGCGCGACGCAGTTCCAGGTGCAGTTTCCCGACGAGCCCGCCAAATGCGAACTGATCGCCGAGATCCGCGGCCATGACAACAAGCCCGTGCGGTCCTATCGGCTCTTGGATGTTCGCGTCTCGGGCGCGGCGCGTGGCGGCCTGTTGCGCAACGGCGGGCTGGAGTCGGGGCTGACCGGCGTCGACAAGGCGAGATTTGCAATCTTCGAGCCGGCCGAAGATGAGTCAGGACCCGGCGGAAGGGTGGACCATTGGACGACCTGGGGTAAAGGCCTTTTGTATTTCACGGAGTTCGGCCAGACCATCGAAGGCCGGGCCGTGAAATTCTGGCTCGCCGATTCGGGCATATACCAGCAGTTCGATGTCACCGCAGGCCAGGACTATACGTTCAGTGTCGAGGTGCTCAACTCGACCGTCCGCAAGGAAACCTTGAAGCTCTGGAAAGGCTATCTTCGAGCCGAATTCTACGATGATTCGTCGACTCGGGATTCCTCGACCCTGATCTCCTCGACGGATTTGGACGTCTACGACCCGACAACCACCGCCACGCCGCCAGATCAATGGGAGACACTCTCCGGCACGATCAAAGCCCCGGCCGGCGCGACCAAGGGAAGAATCGTGCTCGGCCTGAAAGACTTCAAGCCCG
>CAYYOX010001098.1:0-1573 GCA_964473065.1 uncultured Planctomycetaceae bacterium
GCTGACCTCGTATTCTATGTCGCCGTCGGCGTCATGACGCACCACCGCCACTTGACGACCGTGGGGTCGCCATTGCCGCGGGTTGTTCGTTCCGCTGAACAACACGACCACCGGAGTCGACACGGCGGCCGCCAGATGGGCCGGGCCCGAGTCGGCGCCCACGAAAACGTCCGCCTTTTGCAGCAGGGCCGCCAATTCCATCACGCTGAGTCGCCCCGTCCAATCGGCCACACCCGGCCAAGGCTTCTCGCCCAACACCTCGCGTGCGATTATACGATCCCAGCGGCCGCCGACCAACACGACTTCGACGCCAAGTTCAACCACCAGCCGCCCCAGCAGTTCCCGCCAGTGCTCCGCCGGCCACTGCTTGGCCGTTGTGCCGGCGCCCACGTGAAGCACAACACAAGGGCCCGAGCCGGCGGCCAGACGTTGTGCGATTGAATGCCGAGTCGTTTCTGTAGGGTAGAAACGCGGTTCTCCGGTCGTCGGCTCAATTTCCAGTTCCCGCAGCAGGGCCATTCGCGAGTCGACTTCCGGCCGATCGGGCACGTAGGTCGCTCGATCGGTCAGCAGAAACCCACCGCCGGCACAGCCCCATCCCAAACGTCGCTTGGCACGGCTAAGCCAAAGGATCACGGCGACCGCGAAATCTCCCCGCACGTCGATCCCCAAATCGACCTTGCGCCGACGCAGGACCCAACCCCACCAAAGCACAGCGGCCATCCAGGCAAAGCGGCGAAGGCTTCCCCGGGCGAAACGGTTCGCACCACAAACCAACACCCGATCCACTTCCGGCGCGGCCTCGAATACTTCGCGGTTCGAAGGGCTGGCTAGCACTTCGATCGACGCATTGGGGTACCGTCGCCTAAGGGCCGGGAGCATGGCCGTCGAAATGATCGCATCGCCCAAGTGATCCAACTGCACCAACAAGACGACTCGCGGCTGATCCACTTTCTTGGCGGGGGACAAACGTCGGATGGCCCGAGCCATTCCGAAGAACGCTTCGCCAAGGAAATCGACGATCGCAAACAGCACCCGCCATCGCAATCGGACATACCGGTAGCGTCCCAGCGGTCGACGCCGCAAACGGTGTATGCGTTGCGATCGGGTTGTATCAGAGGATTCGTTCATAGGCTTCTCGGGTGGCTTGGGCCGTGCGTTGCCAGGAAAAGTTGGCGCGAACCAATTCGGCCAATGATTTGTCGCGGCCGCGTGACAGCGCGTCGGTCACGGCTTGTCGGATGCCCAGCAGGTCGTTCGGTTTGACGTAATCGGCCAAGGGTCCAAAGTATTCCCGGGCCGAGCCGCCTTCGGGTAAGACCAACGGCGTGCCCGACATGCCGGCCTCTAACGCGACCAGCCCGGGCGTCTCGAACCAACTTGTCAGCGCCAGGCAGCCACAAGCGGCGTAAGCACTGGCCAACAAGGGATCGTCGTAATCCAAACGCGGCACAAACCGCACGTTTCCATCGGCGGCCCGCCGACATTCTTTCATATATGACTCGTAACCGGGTACCACGTCACCGAGAACCACGGTGGGTACGCCCGTTCCTCGCATGGCGTTGATCAAGGC
>CAYYOX010001099.1:0-1566 GCA_964473065.1 uncultured Planctomycetaceae bacterium
GGGCTGATCGGCTGTTGGCTCTTGGCCTCTTTGAGCAGCTTGCCGTCGGCGTCGAGGAACTCGACGGCCGTGGTGCCTTGATAGAAGACGCCGAACCGACCGCCAAGGACCAGTTTGCCGTCGGAAAGGCGGGCCGTAAACGGTTCGCAAGTCACACCGACCTCCGTGCAATCGAGCACCGGATAGTCGCCGCCGATGGCCGCGGCATACCAGTCGTAGCCGTAGGTGTAGCTCTCGCCCGGGTCCAGCTCGGCGTACGGACTGAGAATCTCCGTCTCGATCAGGTAGGGGCACTCGATCGGGTCGTCTTCCATGGAGTTCAGCTTGCCGGCCACGATGAACTCACCCAGCCCGTGCAACCAGATCTCGACCGAAGAGCTGTCGGGATAGGCCTTGTCGGGCTCGTAGGTAAAGCGTTGCACGAAGACATAGCCCGACTGTCCGTTGACGGTAGCCAACCAGCCGGCCGAACAGTCCATGCAGACTTTACCCACGCGACGTTGGAACTGGACCGTCATCATGCCTCGCTCGTAGTCCGGCTGCCAGGACAAGCTGTTGGGCAATCCGAACGTCACCCTGTGACCGCCGAGAAAGACGCTGTCGGGGTTAAACGGGCAATAGACCCGCAGCTTGTCGTTGTGGCCTTCGCCCTCACGGTTGGCCGCGTTATGCTGGGCCACCGACCAGATGCCCCAACGCCGCGGCTTGGTGTCGATGTTGGTCATCGTGGCGTCGACGTGCATTCGGGTAGTGCCGTCGAAAACTTGAATGGTTCGCGAAAACTGGATCCCGCTGCGAGGATCCTTTTGGCTTTTCAGGCCCACGGTCGGTGAATCGCCGCCGGCGGCAATGATCCGCCCTTCATGCGGGCTGCCGTCGAGGATCGCGTCGGGCGGGCCGGGCCATTGCTGGTCGTTGCTCCAACCTTGCGGTGCCGGCCAAAGCTTCTCACCCCCGTAGTTGAGCCACTCGCCGTCCGGCCCCAGGCCGCTTTTCGGCGGCATCTTGCCGGCCAACTGGTCGTTGACAAAAAAGTACTCGAAATCACCCAGCTTGTACTGGATCACCCGGCCGCCGATGTCGGGGGCCACCTGGACCTCGATCAAGTCGTTGGAAAGCGCGAGCGTCTTCCAACCGCGATAAGTCGACTCCTTGGCAGTTTGGGCAAGCGAGTTTTCGGCAGATGCAGCCATAATCAGTAGTCCTCCTAACAGGCAAATCGCCGGGCCCTGCTTTCCCAGAAAGGAGGCCCGGCCGCTCGGCGGGGAAATTGTTGAAATCACTGTTCGTTCTCCTTGACGTGGAAAAATGTAGGGTGGGTCAAGGCACGAAGACCCACGCGTGAGTGAGTGGCCATTTCGATCCTTGACGCGTGGGTCTTCGCTGCTCGACCCACCCTACGAGGATTCCCCGAATCAAGATCCAGCCGGCAGGCCGTAGTATAAGCGTCCCGGCACCTTCCCGTCAACTCCCCAGAGAGACGCACCGACTGCCCAGATCGCTACGGGCACAAAAAGGGGTCAGGCTTGGGGTGTTCAGTTTGATTGATTTTGCCTTGATTTGCTA
>CAYYOX010001100.1:0-1563 GCA_964473065.1 uncultured Planctomycetaceae bacterium
CACAAGGGATTTTGGTTCCCTCGTTCCAGGTTCAAGTCCTGGCCGGGTAGCCTTTCTAAGTCATTTCCATGGAAGCACTTGCGGCGGATCGCACGTAAACATTTCGTGCAAACCGGCTCGACCACCCGGTGGTTGACCGGGCCAGTAAGAATTGCTAAATTAGTGGGTTTGCCGCCTTGAACGGTCCAGGGTGGTAAACGAGTTCAAAGCAGACCGATGTTATTCGTCCTAACGCCGGACACCCCGCCTGTGGGGATTTAGCCGGTGTGCCTTCGTAGAGGAGTAGTGCTTTGGCTACAGTTTTGGTCAAGGAGTTGATTGAAGCGGGAGTTCACTTCGGGCATCGCGCCAGCCGCTGGAACCCCAAGATGCGGCCTTATATCTATGGCCGCCGTAATCTGATTCACATTGTCGACGTTCGGGAAACGATCCGCGGATTGCTGCGGGCGAGGAAGTACCTGCAGCAGATTGCCGGCGGCGGAAGCCTCGTGCTCTTCGTGGGTACCAAGCGTCAGGCATCGGAAACCATCGAGCGGCTGTGCCTCGAGTGCGGGATGCCGTTTGTCAGCGAGCGTTGGCTGGGCGGCACCTTGACCAACTTCCGAACGATTCGCAGCCGGCTAAGCCGCCTCGAAGAATTGGAAACCATCCGGGCTGGCGAAGAGTTGGCCACCTACTCGAAGAAAATGCAATCGTCGCTCAGTCGCGAATATCGAAAGATGTATCGCAACCTCAACGGGATCCGCACCATGAACCGCCTGCCCGAATGCATGGTGGTCATCGATCCCCACAAAGAGAAGAACGCGATTCGTGAAGCCCAGAAGCTGGGAATCACCACCATCGCGTTGATCGATACCGACAGCGATCCGGACGAGGTGGATCTGCCGATCCCGGGCAACGACGACAGCATCCGCTCGATCGAGTTGATCGTGAAGTTGTTGACCGATGCGGTGGCCGCCGGCAAAGTCGCGGCGGGAGAAGCCAAGCAGGAAGAACGCGGCGAAGAGCCCGTAGCCGCAACCGTCGTCGAAGAAGACGCCGGCGCCTAGGCCGCCTTTCGCCCGATCAACCTACCTCGGCGATCCGAAGATCCCAATCCGGCGCATCTATCATGCTGGCCGGATAAGAAACATTGTTCGCATATTAGTCACACAGTTATAGTATAAACGAGGGAGATTATTCCATGGCAGCGATTACCGCAGCGGCAGTCAAAGCACTTCGTGAAACAACCGGCTTGCCGATGATGGACTGCAAGCGCGCCTTGCAAGAGGCCGACGGCGACCAAGAGAAAGCCGTCGAGTTCCTGCGCAAGGCCGGGGCCAAGACGATGGAGAAGCGTTCCGGTCGGCAAACGGCCGCCGGGCGAATTTCCATCTTTACCGACTTCGGCAAAACGCCCGGCAGCAGCATCATCGAATTGAAGTGCGAAAGCGCGCCGGTCGCCAGCAACGACGAATTCGTCCAACTGGCCAACGATCTGGCCCAGCAATTGGCCACGGGACCCGGCGCCGCGTCGCCCGAGGAACTTCTGGCCCAGCCCTCACCCAGCAAGCAAGGCCAAAC
>CAYYOX010001101.1:0-1561 GCA_964473065.1 uncultured Planctomycetaceae bacterium
TCGGCGACGGGAGTCTCCTTCTACAAAAATTGTTTGACTGCACCGGGTATGAAGTGGCCCGCTAGCCTTGCCTATTTAGCCCACATCCCCAGGGTGCAGCGAAAAACCTGGCCAAAAGTGAGAATTTCGCCTTGCAGTTGTTTGCTAGCATTGCTATCTTTAGTTCTGTATAGGTGGCTGGCTCCGTCTTATATGGGGCGGATTGGACCTCCAGGAGGCCGGCGCGTTACGCGTTCGGACCGAATGATGTTGGTGCTTTCTCGAAAAGTTGGTGAGCGAATCCTCATTGGGGATGACATCGCGGTGACCGTAGTTCGGGTCGCCCAGGGGATGGTCCGCATTGGCGTCGAAGCACCCCAGGAAACGCCGATCGTCCGCGAGGAGATCAAGGAACGGCTCAAAGCCAACACGCCAAATCAGTCGCCTGCCGCCCAATCGTAATCGGATTGCTAGCCGCCAAACAACATTTCGCGATTCAGGCGAGACTCGGTTTAACCACCGCGGCCACGCGGCGTTAGCCCGTAGAGTACATTACGGCCGGACCATTTTCAGCGACGATTTCCTTCCCCCCGCTCCCGGTCCGTTTTGTACGCCTATCTCCACGCTTACCGGTTCAAAGCGTCAGATCATGACGCACGCACGAAAAAGACGCGGCCGGCGACTCAGCCGGAAAAGACTAAGCACGCAGCGATCTTCCCGTAGGGTGGGTCGAGGCCCGAAGACCCACGCGCTGAAAACCCCCAACCGCGCGTGCAACCCACCACAGCATTCCCGCCTTTTTTCCCGCGACCGTTCTGCCGCACGATAAGGGCGGGGCCACGGATCGAACACGGATGAAACACGGATAAAGAGAACCAAGGGCCCTTCGGCGCCCGCGTTACTTCTTCTCCGTTACTTCTTCTCGATGAGCAGACCCAAGGCCTGAATTGATACGGTCCTTCGCCCAAAGAATCCCAGGACGCGAGCCCCTTTGCCGTTGAGCGTTTTGGGTTTGCCGTCGGTGCGTGTGCCGATCCACTCGCTCGTGTAGGAGTCCTTCGGGTCGAGCCGATCGCCGTCGATTCGCATGAACGCCAACCGCACGGCCCGGACCTCGCTGTCGGCGTCCACTTGAATCGCTCCCAGGGCATAGCCTTCTCGGGCGACCACCGCCTGAAAAGGCCCGTTTGACTGACGTTCTTCGAAGAGGGGATCGTACCTTTTCGTCACCTACTCGCCTGTCCACTGCCCTAACAAACTGTGGCACCCTCGGAATTCCCTGGAATTCCAGAATTCCTCAAATTGCCAGTTTTCCGGCTTGTGGATTCTTTGCAGCCGTTATTCGCTCTGATATATTGGCAAGTGTCGTCCGCAGACAAGACCATCTGCCTCTGGGACGGCGGGGCCGATAATGGGTACAATAAAGAGAGCAGTTGGCTAGGCATCCCAATAAAGAGATCGCGGCCGCATTGACGTATGCCCGGGGCAACGGTTGGTCGATCATTGAATCGGCGAGAGGGCACTGCTGGGAATGGCACTTTCGACCGTTAGGTCATTGTACCGCAAGGGGTTGCGGTTTTCA
>CAYYOX010001102.1:0-1557 GCA_964473065.1 uncultured Planctomycetaceae bacterium
CATCCGGTATCGGCAACCCCCATTTCCTCGGCCACCTCGGTGAAGGTTCCGTCGCCGTTGTTGCGATAGAGCACGTTGGCCCCTCCGTCGCGGGCCGTCTCGAAGTCCTCGTGCATCTGCCGCGAGTCTTCCAAATCCCACAGATCGACGTAGCGGAAGTAGTTACCCACGTAGAGGTCGATGTGTGAGTCGTCGTTGAAATCGAACCAGACCGCGGCGTTCCCGTTTCCTTGATCACCCACGCCGGCCTCGTCGGTCACGTCGGTGAAGGTCCCGTCGCCGTTGGCCCGATAGAGAATGTTCCATCCCCACTTAACGACGTAGAGATCGAGGCGTCCGTCGTTGTTGTAGTCACCCCAGGCCACGGCCATCGACGCGCCGTGTTCTTCATTGGCCTTATCGACGCCCGCTTCGGCCGCCACGTCGACGAACGTACCGTCGCCCTCGTTGCGGTACAGCCGGTTCGGTTTGCCCATCTGCGAATTGGTGACGTACAGGTCGATGTCGCCGTCGTGGTCGTAGTCGACCGCAGCCACCGAAGCGCCGACGGAAGCCATCCAGGGCATGATCTGGTCGAGCTTCTTATCGAGACAGGGTTTATGGTGCCTGTGCCGCACGCCGGCCTGATCGGTGATGTCGACAAATGCCCGGGCGTCGGGTTCTGCCTCCGCCAAATCAAGGGCCAGCGGACCCTCGGTCATGGAGGCAGGCGGTTGCGAGACGTCGTTGCAGCCGATCAACAACACGCTTAGCCCGCCGATCACGCAAACGGCTCCCACAAGGATTCGTGAAGAGGCCCTCATCGCGTTTTCCCCTTTTCGATCACAGACTTCCGCCAACTCAGCCGGGTTCCCATGGCGGTCGGGGCGGTTTCGCTTGACCATCCCGAAACAAACTCTTAGTATATCACTAATAGTTTCATAGTCAACCGTTTGCTGGGGCCCCAGGCGGACGGTCGATAATGGAATTCCCGGGTTTCACACTCGTTTAGCAGGATTTCCCATGCGTGCTTTCTTCCGTTTCGTCACCGCCCACCCCGTTGCCGTGCTGTGCCTGGCAGGCGTGGCGGCACTCGTGCTGGGCGCCTATGTCTTGCAACTCGACCGCGATACCAGCCCGGATGCCTTTATCCCGCCGGGCCATCCGGCCATGGTCTTGAAGAAAGAGGTCGAAGACACCTTCGGGCTCAGCGAACCGATCGCCGTCGGGGTGATTCGAGACGCTCCCGGGGGTATCTTCCATCGGGAATCCTTGAGCTTGATCCAGCGCTTGACCCAAGATATCGAACAACTGCTCCGGGAAGCCCGAGATGCAACCGAACTGAACCCCGACGACGTGCTCAGTCTGGCCACGATCTCGGGCGTCTCTTTCGACGACGACGGGGAGCCGGGATTCAAGCCGATCCTCAACGAGATCCCCCAAACGCCCGAAGCAATGGACGCCTTGCGGCGGGACGTGCTCGGCTATGAACTTTATCGCGGGACGCTGGTGGCCGAAGACGGGTCGGCCGCTTGCATTCTCATTCGTCCGGAGAACGAGCAAGAGGCCGACGCTGTG
>CAYYOX010001103.1:0-1551 GCA_964473065.1 uncultured Planctomycetaceae bacterium
TCTATTCTATTTATAGGCGATGTTTGACAGTTTTTCAAGGCGAAATGGGGCTCCCGAGGAACCTTTTTGGAGGAAAAACCGGCCAAATCGGCATTTCCACTCGTTTTTGACACCATTTCCCACCTTGTTTTTCCCGATAAGTATGACGCCGAAGCTAGGAAATCTGTGGCCTTACCCTGAAGGATGGGAAAGATGCGTAGAATAATCGGGCTATTTTGGACCGTCACCTTGATCTCGGTCATGCCCGCGATGGGACTGGACCAGCAGCCGGTCCGTTGGCAACCCACGCTCGAAAGCGCCAAACGAGAAGCATCGCGGACCAATCGCCTGGTGCTGATCCATTTTTGGGCCGACTGGTGTGGCCCTTGCAAGGAGATGGAACGGGACGTCTTCGGCCGGCCGGAGGTGGCTGCCGCGATGGATAAGAATTATGTGTCGGTGAAGGTCAATGCCGACCACTTTCCCTCGACGGCTCGACAATTCGGGGTAACGGCCCTGCCGACAGACATCGTCATCACGCCGCAAGGCCAGCCGGTCCAAAAGTTCCAAGGCCGCGCAACGGCGTCGCAGTACCTCGCCCGACTCGATCAAGTGGCAGCCGGCGTCAAGGGTCTCAGTCAGGGGGGCTATGCGCAGAATCAACCGGCGGCCGCGCGGCCCGCTTCCGTTGGAGCGCCCCCGTCCTCGGGAAGTTCGCCCGGCTACCAGTTGCCCGGCCACCAGTCATCAGCGCCGACCGATCGGTATGCCAATCGTTATCAGCAGAATACAACCGATCGCTATGCCAACCGTCAGCCGCAAGAGCCGACGGATCGATACGCAGACCGCGCTCCGACGGCATCGAATCCAGCGCCGTCGAGTTCAACTCCGTCGAATCTGGGAGTTGGCTCACCGCAATTACCCTACGGTTCAATGAGCACACCGCCCCCTGTCCCGTCGCAACCGCCTGTCCCGTCGCAACCGCCCGTCCAGGCCAACCTGCCGCAAAGTAATCCGCCACAAGGCAATCCGCCGCTGGCAATGGACGGCTATTGTCCGGTCCAACTGATGGACGACATGAAGACGGGCCGGCAGCAGTGGACCAAGGGCGATCGGCGCTGGGGAGCGATTCATCGGGGTCGCACGTATCTGTTTGTTGGGCAAGACCAACAGCAGCGATTCCTGGGGAGCCCGGACCAATACGCGCCGGTGCTTTCCGCGAATGACGTGGTGATGGCCGTCGATCAGGGTCAGAGCATACCGGGCCGTCGCGAGCACGGCGTCACGTTTGGCAACCGGGTCTATCTGTTCGCCAACGAGGCTTCGCTGGATAGATTCAGCCGCAATCCTCACCCCTACGCCAACCAGGCATTGCAAGCCATGCGAACCGGCACGTTCCCCGGATCGCGGTTACGCTAAGAGGCCGCCGGAAAGCGTGAGCCAAGCTACGCGGGAATCAAGAAGGGCCGGCCTCTCCTTTCTCGCGTGACTCGGGGGCGGGGGTTTCGGCAGCTTTTTTCTGGATCCAGCCGCGGGCTTCCGCCGCCAATTGGTCGAGGAACTTTTCGGCCT
>CAYYOX010001104.1:0-1551 GCA_964473065.1 uncultured Planctomycetaceae bacterium
CCCAAGTCGTCATGGGCGACACGGGCGCGCTGCGGCTGGGGGGATTGCTGGGCTGGCTGGCCGTCGTCTCGCGACAGGAACTGCTGCTGGTGCTCATCGGCGGCGTGTTCGTCGCCGAGGCTGCCAGCGTGATCCTGCAAGTGGCCCACTACAAATGGCGCCGACGCCGGATCTTCCTCTGTGCCCCGTTGCACCACCATTTCCAGTTCAAAGGCTGGGCCGAGAACAAGATCGTTGTGCGCTTCTGGATTGCCTCGGCGCTGTGCGCGCTGCTGGGGATCGCCACCTTAAAGCTCAACGTACAAGATACCACGCCCGTCGAACGCCTCAGCGTAACCGCCGCCGAAACGCCCCTCAGACGCTAACCTGTGCGGCTTGCCGCTTTGCAACGAACCCGTCATATACCATGGCCGACCCTCCCAAACATATCGTTTTCACCGGCGGCGGCACGGGCGGACACCTCTTTCCCGGACTGGCCGTAGCGGAACAAGTGGCCCGAAAAATGCCGCGGACCCGAATCACGTTCATCGGCAGCGGCAAACCGTTCGAGCGGCGTCACGTGACCGACGCCGGTTGGGAGTATCTGGCAGTACCTTGCCGCGGTTGGTCGGGTAAACTGCGCCAAAGCGTCTCGTTCGTCTTCGAGAACATGGCCGGCTACATGGCCGCCGGACGGTTTCTCAGCGAAGAACAAGTCGATCTGGTCGTAGGGCTAGGCGGCTATGCGAGCGTGCCGACGGCCCGGGCGGCCGTTCGTCAGAACGTGCCGTTGGTGCTGCTGGAACAAAACGCCACGCCGGGCAAAGCCACTCGCTGGCTGGCCCGATCGGCCTCGCTGGTCTGCACGTCGCTGGGCGAGACCGAGTCGCACTTACGCTGCGGCTGCCCCGTTCGGCTGACCGGCAACCCGATCCGGCAAAGCCCCAAACGACCGGCATCGACATCCGCCCCACTGCTGCTCGTCTCCGGCGGCAGCCACGGCGCCAGGGCCCTGAACGAGCATGTGCCCAAGGCCCTATATAAAATCCAGTCGAAGTTGGCCGGCTGGCAAATCGTGCATCAGTCGGGCGAGTCGAACCATGGGGCGACCGAAACGCTCTATCGAAAACTGGGGCTCCGCGCGACGGTCGTGCCGTTCATCACCGACATGCCGACGACATTAGCCCGGGCCGAACTGGCCGTCTGTCGAGCCGGCGGCACCACGCTGGCCGAGTTGGCCGCCGCGGAAGTGCCGGCCGTCTTGGTCCCTTATCCGCACGCGGCCGCCGACCATCAACGTCGCAACGCCCAATCGTTTTGCCAGGCCGGCGGCGCACTGATGATCGACCAACAAGAAGGCCCCGGCCGCCTCGACGACCGCCTGGCAGATGCTCTCACCGGTCTACTAGAAGATCCACCCCGCCGGCGTCGCATGGCCGCGCTGCTCGGCCGGCTAGCCCGCCCCAATGCCGCGTCAGAAGTCGCGGACCACATTATGACCCTGTTGGCAACGACGGCAATCTTACCGGCAGCCGCGTAGGGTGGGTCGAGGCACGAAGACCCACGCAAATC
>CAYYOX010001105.1:0-1551 GCA_964473065.1 uncultured Planctomycetaceae bacterium
GATCACGGTGTACTTTCTCCACGCGCGTGTCTTCGTGCCTCGACCCCCCCTACGATCTACAAACCCATGAATGGGTTGCGACGGATTCAACGAGAACTCGCGACCTGATCCAGCCCGCCGCTTAGCAACAGCCCCTCGATAGTCACTCGGCCGAGATGATATTGCAGCAGGCTTTCGAGGCAGGCCAGATTGACGCGGAAGTAGGTTCGCTGGGCGGTCAGCAGCTTCAGGTAGTCGAACTCGCCTTGGCGGTAGCCTCCTTGGATCAACTCCAGCGAGGCTTTCGCATCCGGTAGAATGCGGGCCTTGTAGCGCTGGACCTGATCCCGCGCGTTCGCATAGCGGCGGAAGGCAACCGCCAGCCGGTCCTGCAAAGCCAACTCGATCCGCTGTAACTCGTTCTCGGCCGCGATCAACTCGGCCTGTGCCCGCGCGATGTTTCCTTGATTCCGGTTGAACAATGGCAACGGAAAACCGATCTCCACGCCTGCGACAGTCGTGTCGGCCGTGTTGTGACGCAACACTTCGGCACGCACGTCGATGTTCGGGATCCGCCCGGCACATTGCTCGGCCAACGCACATCGCGCACGCCGCACACCCGCCCAAGCCCGAGCCAACTCGGGACTCTCGGCCAAAAGCCGATCGAGCGATTCCTCCCAGTCCAGTGACGGTATGTCTTCTTCCAGCGACCCGTTCAACGCTTCCGGCTGCATGTCGGGGATGCCCAAGATCGCGGCCAAGCGTCGCCACGTGGCCTCGCGCCGATGGCCCGCATCGCTCAGACGCAGCGCGGCCGAGTCGGACTCGATTCGGGCCTGCAACAGGTCGACCCGGCTGACTTCCATTGCCGCCAGCAGGGCTTCGGTCGCCTCGACGCCTTGGCGGCCGACTTGAACCAACTGCTCGTTCAACTGCACGGCCCGGCGCGCGGCCAACACCTCGTAGCGAATACGCCGGACATCGCTGAGAACGCGCTGCTCTTGGGCCTGGTAGCCCCATTGTGCCTGCCGGACTTCGTGCCCGGCCACCGCCTGACCGAGCCGTAGTTTGCCGGCCGTGATGATCTCCTGCGCGACGAACCCGCCTTGTTGGCCGGCCGTGTCCTCGATACCCAACTCTTCGCTCTGGTATCCGATCCTCGGGTTGGGATACAGCGACGCCTGCGTTCGCTTCCCGCGAGCCGCACGGATCTGCATGGTCGCCTGAATCAACGTCGGATTATTGGCCAACGCGATCGATTCCAATTCGTCGAGCGTCAGGCCGTCCGGCTCGATGGTGAACGGCTCGGGCGCCGAGGCGACTTGTTGCGGTTGCCAGCCATGGGCCACCCGAGCCTCGCGGTAGACGGGTCGGGCCGGCGGTTCCGGCGGCATCGGCCATTCGGCCCGGGCCGCGGTGCTAACGGCCCAAGCCGACATCATGGCAAGCGGAAGATACAGCAAGCGACGTTCCATTTTTATAGTCCAGAGGTCGAACAGCATCAGGAAACAGACGGGTAGACGCAACCGAAGAGCACGTCATAGGAGTCGTATCGGAAAATCGGATTTCACC
>CAYYOX010001106.1:0-1550 GCA_964473065.1 uncultured Planctomycetaceae bacterium
TGGAAAGGCTATCTTCGAGCCGAGTTCTACGATGATTCCTCGACTCGGGATTCCTTAACCCTAATCTCCTCGACCGATGTGGACGCTTACGACCCGGAAACGACCGCCACGCCGCTGGACCAGTGGGAGACGCTTTCCGGCACGATCAAGGCCCCGGCCGGTGCAACCAAGGGAAGAATCGTTCTCGGCCTGAAAGACTACCAAACGGGCGCCGCCGGCGTGCTCCATTTCGACAACGCCCGGGTGGTGGCCGCTGGGGAGTGAGTGTGTTTACCCTAGCGCGGCCAGGCAGCGGGGAGTTGTGGTTCCGAAAACGCGTGAACACTTACACGAGGAAAATAGCATGATATTGAGAATGGCAGCGGCACTTGTTTGTTTATTCGTCATTGGCGGCCCGGCTTGGTCGACCGAGTTGCCTGCAGAAAAGCGGCAGACGATCTGTCTTGACGGCACGTGGCAGGTGGCCGAGGGCAAACTGGATGTGATGCCCGAAGCGTTTGAGCATACGGCGCCCGTGCCCGGATTGCTGGACATGGCTACGCCTGAGTTCGACACGCCGGGCATCGAGCCTACGCCTGCACAACGGGGCAAACCCTGGGAACGGCAGACTTTTGCGGACCCCTTGCGCGAGGCGTTTTGGTATCGCCGCACGTTCACGATCAACGCGCCCGAGTCGAACGTGGCCTTGCTGAAAGTGAACAAGGCGTTCTTCGGCACGTGTGTGTTTCTCAATGGCCAGAAAGTCGGGACGAATCCCTTTAACTTCACGCCCGGCTGGTTCGACCTGAAGCCGTATATCAAAACCGACGGCTCGGAGAATGAACTGGTGATCCGCGTCGGCGCGTCGCTGGCCCAAATCCCGTTATCGGTCGCCGACGGATGGGATGGCGCGAAGCTCCAATATATGCCGGGGATCTACGATTCGGTCTCACTGATCGTGACTTCCACGCCGCATGTGGTCAATGTCCAGACCGTGCCTGACCTGGAGAACGAATCGGTGCGTGCGGTGATCGAGTTGGCCAACACGAGTACGGAGGAAATCGCTCCAGAAGTTCGGGTCGTGGTTCGAGAAGCCAAGAGCGGACGGGTCGTCGGCCAATCGGTTGTGGAACCGAAATCCTACCGACCGGTAACCATCGCCGAAACGACCAACCTCCGACCGGGAGGCAAAGGCCGTGTGGATACGACGGTCAAGATCGCAGAGCCGCACTGGTGGTCCCCCGAGGATCCGTTCCTTTACGAGTTGATCGTCGACACGGGCGCCGACACCTACAAGACGCGCTTTGCCATGCGGAGTTTCAAGACGGATCCGGCCAGCGGCCGCGTGTTGCTCAACGGCAAACCGTATTACCTTCGCGGTTCGAATGTCTGCGTGTTCCGTTTCTCGGAAGACCCGCTGCGCGGCGACAAGATGTGGGATCGCCAGTGGGTGAGAAAACTACACCGGCAATTCAAGGACATGCACTGGAACTCGCTGCGATACTGCATCGGCTTTCCGCCGGAGATGTGGTATGAAATCGCCGACGAAGAGGGGATCCTGATCCAGGATG
>CAYYOX010001107.1:0-1550 GCA_964473065.1 uncultured Planctomycetaceae bacterium
GGCGAGGGACCGGTCTTCCCTAGGCGCGAGCCGATGAAAATTCCGGGCGGAGATGGCCATGAAGTCGTAGCCCTCGGGAACGTCCCCTTCGCCGTGACTGTTCCCACCCCAGGACGCCAGCGAGCCGTCTTCCCTCAGGGCAACTCCCCAATTACCACCCAGCGCGATGGCCGTGTAATCGTTGCCGGCGGGCACGTCCAATACATCGTGCCGATCGTAGCCCCAGGCTACGATGTACTCGGCGTGACATGTTGACGCTATTAGGAAGCAACCGAGGCAAAGCCCGAAGAAGACTGCACCCACGAAACGGGATTGAATGGTTTTCAGTTTCATGGCGTTTGTTACCTCCCATTCGGACGCGCTCGGCCGTCGGGATCGACGAACCGAGCGTGCCCCTACAATTCACGATAATTGGAGTTGTCACACGGGTCAAGTTTTCGGTTGTTACTGTGCCTACGAGCCGATGACATTGATTACCATCAGGTCGGCAATTGGGCGATCGAACAGCTCTCCATCGATCGAGAGCAGCAGTTCGGTCTCGCCTTCACGGAGGCCGACTACGCGAATCTCGAACGACTCGAAAGTTGTCTCGTCGATCTCCCACGTATCGCCCGAGTAGATCCGGGCGCCCTTCTGGTCGTCGATCCACTCGTAGATCTCGAGCACTTGCCCGTCGCCCTCGAACATCAGTTTCAAGTTGTCGCCGTCGACCCAGCTCAGCGGCCCGTCGATGCGGACGCTGACCGTCTGTTCGGGGCCCAGCGGGTCGTCCATTTGGATCATTACGCCCCCGATGAACCCGTTTTCTTCACGATTGGCCCAGGAGCCGGGGACGGCCGCGTAGGTACCCAGGTTCGGGTCGCTTAAGGGCGCGGGCGTGACCAGCACCGCGTCGGCGATGATGTAATCGCCGACCGTCACGTTCGTATCGCTGAGCGTGACGTCCAGGAAGCCGCCGTGGTTGGTGAATTCTCCCAAGCTCTTGTAGGTCTTGCCGTAGAAGTCTTCCGTGGGGGCGGCCGGCGCGGAACGCTGATCGAACGTGAACGTTCCACGCGGAGCTTCGTAGGCGTCGGTTACCGTAAAGCGGGCGTTGGCGGCCGCGTCTTGCGGGTCGGTGGTCAACGGGCTCCAGGTGACCCACAGTTCGACCGTATCGGCCGTGGCGGGGACCTGCCAGCTAAACCAGTTCGCGCCCGTGCCGGAGGACCCGACATAGCTTTGCGAATCGCCCACCGCGTCGGAGTTGTTGTCGGTCGACCACGTGGTCGGGTAACTGTCGACGCGAATGGCGTCGACATCGTCGACCACCACGTTGGCCGTGGGCCGAACGAGGATTGCATCGGCCAGGAGTCGTGTGCCCACGGGCGTCCCTAAATCGTCCAGGCGGACGTGGAATCTTCCGTCAATGTTGGCGTAGGGCCGGTCACCGAGGAGTTGGAAGTGCTGGTAGTGGCCCGCGTCGAGAGTACCCTGGCTTCGCACGTCGTACCGTCGTGCGTCCGTCTGATCCAGCGTGCCTTCGAAGACTTCGGACTCGTCGGACCGCT
>CAYYOX010001108.1:0-1530 GCA_964473065.1 uncultured Planctomycetaceae bacterium
GCAAACACCGACAACACGACCGGAAAAACGCCCGGCTGAGGTTCGAGCAACTCGAACCGCGACTGGTGCTCGACAGCACGGTCGTGTTCAACGAACTGATGTATCATCCGGTCGGCGATCAGGACCTGGAGTGGGTCGAACTGCACAACCAGATGGCCGTGGACATGGATCTTTCCGGCTGGCGTTTCGACGGCGCCCTGGAGTTCGAGTTCTCCGAAGGCACCCGACTCGCCGGCGGGGGATACTTGGTCGTGGCCGCAGCGCCGGATCAGTTGCAGGCCGTTACGGGGTTCGCCGACGCCTTGGGTCCGTTCCTCGGGCATCTCTCCAACGGCGGCGAGGAAATCATTCTCTTGGACAACAACGACCGGCTGATGGACTTCGTCGAATACGGTGATCAGGCGCCGTGGCCGGCCGCTGCCGACGGCTCCGGAGCTTCGCTGGCGAAGACGGATCCCGGCTCGTCCAGCGGACCGGCCGAGAACTGGACCTTCAGCACGGAAGTCGGCGGAACACCCGGCCAACGCACCCTCCCCGATTCCCTCATTACGGCCGAGACCTCGGTGGTGGTCGAGATCGACGATACGTGGAGCTACGAAGCCTCGGGTACGGATCTGGGAGTTGCCTGGCGGACCACGGAGTACAACGACGGAGGATGGGGCGCGGACCTCGCCCCGTTCTTTGCAGAAGAAGCGGGTGCGAAGGCCAAAGCGCTGGACACGGTTTCCGCCCGGATCACGGCCGACAACTTCTTTGCCCTTTACTTGGGCGAGGCCGACGGAACCAACCTCCGCCTGATCGGACGCGATTCGATCACGGACTGGATGTCGTTGGAGTACTTCAACAACATTCAGATCGCCGCCAGCGACCATGTCTACCTGGCTGCCTGGGAGGCGCCCGGCAGCAATGGCGGCCCGCAGATGCTCATCGGCCAGTTCGATCTGCCCGACGAGAGCGTCCTCGGAACCGGCATGGCCGGCTGGGAATACGTGATTGGGCCGACGGGCGAGACCCCGGGGGGATCGCTCAACGATCCGCCACCGCCGCTTGGCACGCTTGAAACGCTCATCGGCAATGCCAATTCCAGCTCGTCTTGGATGCCGCCGCAGGTCCAGGCGGATCGCACGGCTGGTCCTTGGGGCGGCACGGTGGGAGCATCGTTCGACGACGCGGCCAAATTCTTCTGGCCCGATACGTTCGCCGATAATTCCATCACGAACATCAACGAGACGTACGCCCTCTTCCGCTCGGTTGAACCGCTCCTGCCGACCCAGGGAAACACGCAACTCCCGCTGGGACCGAACACGTACTATTTCCGCAAGGAGTTTGATTTCCAGGAGGACCCGGCGCGAACGGAACTGACGCTCGACACGCTGATCGACGACGGGGCCGTCTTCTATCTCAACGGCGTCGAGGTCTACCGGCAAAACATGCCCTCAGGCGCGGCGACCTACTCGACGTTTGCCGAGAGTGAAGTCGAGGAGGCTTCGTTTTCTCACCACATCGGCATTCCCGTTGACAATTTAATGC
>CAYYOX010001109.1:0-1528 GCA_964473065.1 uncultured Planctomycetaceae bacterium
GTCGGCTCTTCGATCCGGTTGGTGTTCGCGCCCTTGAAGAGGAAAGCGTATTCGTTCGACCAGATTTGACCGATGGAAACGGTCTGGCCTTCGGTGGCCGTATCCTTCGAGCTGTCGGCGACGATGATTTCCTTGAGGTCGAAGCAGTTGGCGAGAATCTGCTTCGTGATCATCGCGGGCTTGATCGTCTCGCCGGCTCCACTGGAGGCGATCTTTGCCGTGATCTCGTCGACGTTTCGCAGGTTGTCGAACTGCCGCTTGTTGATCTGGAGCGTGTCGGGGTAGATTCCGGTAGCGCCCCATACGTCCAGTTTCGCGCCAAGGACATCAACCAACGGCGTGGCGTTCGTCCAGTCATTCCACTCGTTATCGATCACCGTAGTTTTTGCGGCGCCGGTAAACGTGGAGGTATTGTGAAGCAACGCGGCCACGCGGATCTCGTAGGCTCGCATCACCTGATTTAGGGTGATCGATGCCGAAACCGTCTCGAAGTCGAACCAGTTTCGGTAGATCTTCGCACGGCGACGGTCGATCGGCATCTCGATGCCGTTTTCCAGGGTCGCATAGGTCTCATCCTTGAAGCTGAAGTTTACGCGGCTGTAGTTGCCGCGATTGTCTCGGCCGGTCGTCGGCGTCTGGCGAAGGTCTTTCAGCGGGATGATTCCCACGGTGCCGTTTTGCTCGGCAGCCTCGAAGACTGGGGCCATCCGGTTTGCGATGAATCCGGCGTTGTCCATTTCAACATCGAATTCAAACATCATCCCGAGGTCGGGACGGTAGCCATTGAGAGTTGTTGACGGTGCGGGCATCTTACTTGGTCTCCATAAAAAAGGGGTCGCGCGGTTTCCCCGCACGGCCCCCAAAGGCCAAGCGATTTGGGTCGCTAACCGGGGGATCATTCCCGGGGCGGCCCTGGAAGCGTACGGAAAAACCGCACGGTCCTAAGGTAGTTGGTTGTTTACGCGATGGCAGGACCGGATACTCCGTCGGCGTCGTTTCCGAGTTCAATGGGAACCCAAGAGGTTCCCGACCACATCAGGATACAATAGTCGCCGACGTCGGCGAACGTGATGGTAGTTCCACCGGTCAACGGGGCCGGCGTAAGTGTCGAGTCGGTTCCGGGGTCAACGATCATCTGGATTTTTTTCAATTGTCCCGACTGCGCCCCGCCGGCGAGTGAGATCGCGTCGGCCCCCGTGTTGGTCAGAGCCGTGTAATACGAGGTGATATTGGCGACGCCTGCTCCGGAAAGCGATTGCTGGGCGGACACGGGCATTAGCGGAACCTGGGTAGATCCGGCTCCGACGATTCGCACAAGCGACGTGGCAATCAGGTCATCGGCCGATTGGTCCCAGGTCAGGCTTTGGCTTGCTGTGTCGCCGTAACAGATGACATCAACGCCAGCACCATCAACGCCGAAATTCACCCCGCCGGTGTCGGCCACGGCGGAAGTAAACGCGAGATCGGTTGCATCGAATTGCAACAGGATGTCGTCGCCATCTCCAAACGTAATGGGCGTATCATCGGT
>CAYYOX010001110.1:0-1523 GCA_964473065.1 uncultured Planctomycetaceae bacterium
CGCTTCCCGAGCGGCCAGCGTGAGCATCCGGGCCTCGTAGACGTCGTGGGTCAGGGGCTTCTGGCAGTAGACGTGTTTGCCGGCCTTGATGGCGGCCATCGAGATCACCGCATGCGTATGGTCGGGCGTGGCGATCACCACGGCGTCGATGTCCGGCTGGTCCTCGAGCATCTTGCGATAATCGGTGTGGGGCCGAGCGTGGGGATACTTTTGAAACGTTCCCTTGGCATAGTTGTGATCGATGTCGCACAGTGCAACGATATTCTCGGTCTCCAATGCCGCCAGATTACCACGCCCCATCCCGCCGACACCGATGCCGGCGATGTTCAGTCTTTCGCTAGGCGCCACATGCCGCGGCCCTCCAAGCACGTGACGCGGGACGATCGTCAAGGCAGCCGCCGACGCGGCGCCGGCCAGGAAGCTTCTACGCGTGGTGGTTTCCGACATGGGATAGGTTCCTTTCTCAGCGAGGCATTTGGGTCGGCCGTGTTTCCGGGAAGAGATTGTGACAGCAATCCCAAGCCATGTCAACTGATTTGCAGAAAGATCGTTTAGCCACCGCGGCCACGCGGTGTTAAACGCTCAACCCGACCCTGATCTCTCGGCGGCGACGCTTGGGATGCACATGCCCACGCGAACGTGGGCATGTGCATCCAATCTCTTACTGCTGTTGCTCTTCACCCTCGGGCGGGTCGAGTCGCACCATCAGCCATTGCTGGGTCCGGTCCTGACCGAAATGGACCAGCACGGCGGCTTCATCTTGCGTCAGGTTGTAAATGCCCGTCTCCAAGACCGTGGTCTTCTTGTTGCCGATGGTCCAGGCGGCCCGTTGGGTCTCCTGATCGACCATGCCTTCGACGGGCAAGGACGAATCGGTCAGGGTGTTGAAGTAGGTGCCGGCGATGATGCCTTCCTTGCTGACGGTAAGTTGCAACAGCATGTCGGCCTCGCCCTTCTCGTCGTGAGTCAAGGCAAACGTACCCAACGGCATCCACTCGACCTGATCTTCCGCGACGTCGGGCGCCGAACTCGCGATCTCGGCGGCCTGCTGGGCATACTCTTCGCCCGTGTAGGTTTGATCTTCGCCGACGTAGACCGTATCGCCTTCGTAATAGACATCTCCGCCGCTGCCGTAGTCGTAGTACGCAGGCGAACCCCACGATCCTACGAACCAGCCGGTCAGCAGCGGCGCGGTCGCCCAACGCCACCAGTAACCGTGGTGGTGACCACCGTGGTAGTGCCAACGTGCGTGCGAGGCACGAGGATGGTCTCTCCACCATCCGTCGGAAAACCAGTCGCCATGGCGACCCTGCATGTTGTCGCGAATCTCCTGACCTCGATCGTGTCGCTGCTCGCGGCGTTGATCACGATTCCCCTGCCGGTCACCAGGACCAGATCGATCAGCAGCTCCCGGTCGATCACCCGGCCGAGGTCGTTCACCAGCCCCAGGTCGATCGCTGGGCCGTGGTCGATCGGCCGCTCCCGGTCGGTCGCCGGGTCTAGGTCGGTCAGCCGTAGCGGGG
>CAYYOX010001111.1:0-1519 GCA_964473065.1 uncultured Planctomycetaceae bacterium
GGCCCTCGAAGTTGCGATTGCCGCTGAGGACCGCGGCTGCGACCAAATCGCCCTGCTCGACGGCGTTGGCTACCGATTCCGGCAGCGGGCCGCTGTTGCCGATGCACGTCATGCAGCCGTAGCCGACGGTGTGGAACCCCAATTGTTCGAGCGGCCCGTCCAAGCCCGTCTTTTGCAGGTAATCGGTCACCACGCGCGAGCCAGGGGCCAAGCTGGTCTTAACGTGCGGCTTAACGGAAAGTCCCTTCTCCATAGCCTTCTTGGCCAGTAAGCCGGCGGCCAGCATCACGCTGGGATTGCTCGTGTTGGTGCAACTGGTGATCGAAGCGATTACGACGACCCCGTGTCCCAGCGTGCTCGTGCAGCCGTCGGTCGACGCCTCGGCCGTCCGGTCGAGTTGATCGCCCGAGAGGGCAAAGCCGCGTTGGTCGATCGGCGCCTTGAGCGTCTCCTGAAAGGCCGGCTTCATGTTGGTCAGCGGGATACGGTCCTGCGGACGTTTCGGGCCGGCCAGACTCGGTTCGATCGTGCTCAGGTCGAGCGAGAGGACCTTGGTGTAGTTGGGGGTCGGCGTCTGGTCGGTGCGGAAGAGCTGTTGCTGCTTGGCGTAGCGTTCGACCAGGTCGACCTCCTCGTCGGTTCGGCCGGTCTGGCGGAGGTAGTCGAGCGTCCGGGCGTCGATGGGGAAGAAGCCCATCGTGGCCCCATACTCGGGCGACATATTGGCCACCAGGGCCCGATCGGCCACGCTCATCTGCGACACGCCGGGGCCGAAGTATTCGACGAACTTGTCCACCACGCCCTCGCGACGCAATAGTTCCGTGATGGTCAACACCAGATCGGTGCCGGTCGCGCCGGCGGGGAGTTGGCCGTGGAGTTCCATGCCGATCACCTCGGGGGCCAACATGTAGAGTGGTTGGCCGAGCATCACGGCTTCAGCCTCGATACCGCCCACACCCCAACCGAGCACACCCAGGCCGTTGATCATCGTAGTGTGGCTGTCGGTGCCGACCAGAGTGTCGGGCAAGGCGACCGGCCCGTCGAAATCCTCGCGGAGCACAACCCCCTTGGCCAGGAATTCGAGGTTCACCTGATGGACGATCCCGACCGACGGCGGCACGACGCGGAAGTTGTCGAAAGCCTCTTGAGCCCAACGCAACAGCGCGTAGCGTTCGCCGTTGCGTTGGAATTCCAGGTCCACGTTCAGTGCCAAGGCGTCGGTGGAGCCGAAGCGATCGACCTGGACCGAGTGGTCCACCACCAGATCGACCGGCACCAGGGGATTGATCCGTTTCGGATCGCCGCCGATCCGTTGCATGGCGCTGCGCATGGCCGCCAAATCAACCACGGCCGGCACGCCCGTGAAGTCTTGCAAGACTACCCGAGCCGGCTTGAACGGCACCTCGACCGCTGTGCCGGCGCCCCAACCGGCCAGATTCTTCACATCATCTTCGGTCACGCCATCGCCGTCGCAACTTCGCAGCACCGACTCCAAGAGCACGCGGATCGAGAACGGCAG
>CAYYOX010001112.1:0-1515 GCA_964473065.1 uncultured Planctomycetaceae bacterium
TACATACAGCAGTCCATGCAGCAGAAGATGATGAAGTACATGATGATCTTTATGGGCGTTCTGTTCTTCAAAGTTGCGGCCGGGCTGTGCATCTACTTCATCGCGTCGAGCTTATGGGGGCTAGCCGAGAAGCAGTTTCTCCCCAAAGCCGCTCCCGTCGGCGCGACATCCGCGACGCCACGCAGCCGCGCCGAAGCCAAGGCAGAGACCCAAGCCGTCCGACGCGAAGCCGAAGCAGCCGCAAAACGAAAAAAGAAAGGCGGCCCAAAGAAGTAGGCGAACGCCTCCCGCCGTTTAGCGGTCGCCGGCACGGCGACCATAATTCCTGGCCCCTAATCCCTAAGCCCTAACCCCTCTTGCATCCCCTTGACGATACGATCGCCGCGATTGCATCCGCTCCCGGCGGCGCGGCCCGGGGGATCGTTCGGCTAAGTGGTCCGGACAGCGTCGCCGCGGTCGACCGATTCCTTGACGCAACCCTCGAAAACCGTCCGACGGTTGTCGCGGGCAACTTCCGACTTGCCGGCATGTCGCCCTTGCCGTGCGACGTCTATTGCTGGCCCAGCGGGCGCAGCTACACGGGCCAGCCGGTCGTCGAGATCCATACCCTCGGCAGCACGCCGCTGCTGGACGCCCTGTTGAACACCGTCTGTGAAGCCGGCGTCCGATTGGCCTCACCCGGCGAGTTCACGCTCAGGGCCTTCCTGGCCGGGCGGATCGATCTGACCCAGGCCGAGGCCGTGTTGGGCGTGATCGATGCGGCCGATCCGCAGCAGCTCGACGTAGCCTTGGCCCAACTGGCCGGCGGGCTGACCGGGCCGTTGCACGAGTTGCGCGATCGCCTGTTGGACCTGCTGGCCCATCTCGAGGCCGGGTTCGACTTCGCCGACGAGGATCTGCCGTTTGTCACCTCCGGCGAACTGAGGCGGCAACTCGAAGCGGCCCAAGCGATCATCGACCGGCTGGCACGCCAAATGACTTCACGCAGCGAAACGACCGAACAAATCCGCGTCGTACTGCTAGGCCAACCGAACACGGGCAAGAGCAGCCTGTTCAACGCGTTGGCCCAAAAGGCCGGCGCGCTGGTATCGAAACATCCCGGCACCACGCGCGACTACCTCACGGCCACGCTCGACTTCGGCGGCGTGAAGTGTCAACTGATCGACACGGCCGGCATTCGGTCGGAACTGCCCGACGAAGATACCGAGCTCGAACGGGCCGCCCAATCGAAGACACTCGACCAAAGCCGCCGTGCCGACGTTGAAGTCTTGTGCCTGGACGCCACACGATCGCCAAGTGACTGGGAGCAGGCCCAGTTAGCTCACGCGTCCCGAGAGCAGCGCGTGATCGTGACAACCAAGGTGGACATGGCCCCGTTGAAAGACCTTGCCGAAGTCGGTCTTGCAACCAGCAGCGTCACGGGCGAAGGGATCGACGCGTTGCGCGAGGCGCTTCGCGATGCTGTGCTGACGGCCGGGACCGCCGGATCGCACGTCGTGGCCGGCACGGCGATCC
>CAYYOX010001113.1:0-1512 GCA_964473065.1 uncultured Planctomycetaceae bacterium
GGTGAGCGAACCCCCGTAATTGATCTCCAGGCCTGTGAAATTGCTGCCGCCGCTCAGCAGCGTCACGTCGCCCTGGACGGCCAACGTGCCGGTGCCTTGGATATCGCCGCCAATCTGCAAGGCGTAGTCATCGGTGGTCTCGACCGTCAGTGTTGACGCGTTGAGCGTAATGCCCTTTTCCGCACTTCCGAGGGTGAGATTCAACGGCCCGACGCCGGCGCCGCCAGCCGCTCCGACGGTCAATTGGCTGTTGCCGTTGATGACCAGAGCGCTGTCGTAGGCGACGTTCGTTGTAGCCGCGGCGCCGGCCAGCACGGCGTTGCCGCCGGCCAGCGTGATGCTCGTGGGCATATTGGTCAACTGGGCCGGGTCGCCGACCCGCAGCGTGCCGCCGTTGACGATAATCGTGCGGTCGTTCGGATCGGCAGCGGTCAGCGCCAGCGTGCCGTCAATGATCAGGCCGCCGAGTTCCATCGGCTGGTCGTAAGTGAGCGTTTGGCCCGCCCCGATGGTGATCGCCGCGAGGGTCGTCGTCAGCGTTGCGCCGGTCATATCCAGGTTGGAGTTGACGTTCAACTCGTTGGTAACCTCGAGCGTTGCGGCGGGTGTGACGACGTTGGCGCCTGCGAGGGTGAGCGATCCGGTCGAGAGGCTACCGGCCAACTCGAGCGTGCTGCCCGCCTGGACCTCAGAGGTTCTGCCGACGGAAAGTCCCCCGTCGACAGCGAGGGTTCCCCCGACGATGATCGCGTCGAGCACGATGTCCAGCGAGCCTGCCGTATCCACCAAGACCCCGCCGCTGTTGATCGTCAGGGATCGGGCGGCTTCCGCGCTATCGACGGTCACGATACTGGTGGCGGGGTCCGCGAGCAGGTTCTGCACGGTCACTTCATCATCGCTGCCCGGTTTGACGGCGCTGGGAGACCCACCGACAAGCCACTTGGCGGCCGTGGTCCAGTTGCCGTCACCCAGGCCGTCCCAAGTGAATATAAGGGGAATAGAGGTCGTTGGCAGAGCATACAACTCGGCAATAGAGCCGGTGGCCGGATTGCCGTACCCCACGCCGCCGTAGTCCAGGGCCCGGCTGTACATTCGCACGTCGGCCAGTAGGCCGTCGAACGGATACTGTTCAGTGTCATGGGTGCGACGGCCAACAAAATAATTAGCGATATCCAGCGTCCCCACTGCACCATTGATAGTATCGTCAATAAAAACACCGTCAACAAATATTGCAAGGGTATTCGTGGAACCTTCCCAAGTACTCACCATGTGGTGCCATGCGTCGTCAGCCAAATCCGGAGCGGCCGGGTGCAGCCAGACGTAGCTGCCCCCCACCCCCCTGTCCTCCACGAGCGCATCCGCTAACTTCCCTGGCCCGGTTGCACCGTAATTCCCGCCGAGTTCCAGTAACGCTTCGTCTGAAAGTCCGTCGCGCCCGTTGATTATGGCCATTCGGGCTGAACGGTCCACATTGCTCGTCTTGAACCAAGCGGCGAACGTGTAACTGCCGTC
>CAYYOX010001114.1:0-1509 GCA_964473065.1 uncultured Planctomycetaceae bacterium
GGTGACTACCACACGAATTACAACATTCAACAGACCTTCTGGCACTGCTACGCGGCCAACCACCCTGAGCTGGCCGAGCCGTACGACCGGCTTATCCGAGGCTACTTTCCGCGGGCCCGTTGGTTGGCACGTACGATATTTAGCATGAGCGGTGCATTTTATCCGCACGTGCTGTTTGCCTACGAGCCGCCCGACCCGTCGAAGGTGAAGAGCCCGGTGGGACGACAGTACATCCACCATGTATGGGGCTTTACCCTGGGTGTCTCAGGTTTCACGGTCCAGCCTTTGTGGTGGCATTACAAGTACGAGCCAGACCGTCACTTCCTTGAGCAGACGGCCTATCCGGCCGTTCGGGACGTCGCGGTCTTTTACGCAGACTTCATCGACCAGTGCGAACGCAAGGACGGCCGAGTCGTGCTGGCGCCCTCCGTTTCGCCCGAACATTGGGGCTGGACCGCGAACTTCGAACGTAACCGCAATTGCACGTTCGACATCGCCATGGTACGCTATACCCTCAAGGCTGCCATCGAGGGTGCGACGACTTTGCGGCGCGACCCGGAGCTCGTGACACGTTTCAGACGGGTCCTGGCACTTCTGCCTGATTATCCCTGTACGCAGGCCGAGACGCCCGTCGTGGTCGATGTAGAGGATGCACCGCCGACCAATTACAACATCGTCGTGCCAACTACACCGGTCTTCCCGTGCGATGTCGTCACGTGGCAATCATCGGCCCAGCAGCGAGAGCTGTTCTCGCGCACGATCGAGTCCATCCAATGGAACGGCAACAACTCGATGGTGATGCTCGGCGTCGCCCGGGCCCGACTGGATATGCCTGGGGCGCTCGACTGGATGCAGAAGGAAGTCAAGAGCCGGTTGCGACCCAATGGCACACTGACACTGAACCGCCTCGGTGCACACTTCAACAGCTTCGGCCACTATACAGAACAGTTCGCGGCCACTATGGTTTTATCCGAACTACTGCTCCAGAGTGTCGATGACGTGATCCGCGTGTTTCCGGCGTGGCCCGAGCAGCAGGACGCCCGCTTCCAGCGCCTTCGTACTCAGGGCGGATTTTTGGTGTCGTCGAGTCTCGTGGCCGGCAAGATCGATTCGGTCGAGGTGGAGTCCACGGCGGGAGGACCGCTGCGGCTCGTCAGTCCGTGGAAGAAGATCACCGTTCGTCCTTCTACAGAGATACAGTCTCGGTCACTTGCGCCGGACGCCCAGCGAATAGTGAAAGTGTCTACACGTCCGGGTGACTGTTTGATTTTCGAAGCCTATCAAACGGACGTGAAAGTTCAGTGATAAATTATGGGCTGAAGGTTCGCTGGAAATGGAGAGACAGATGCTCAAAAGGAGGGAGTTCCTAAAAAACGCATGTGTGTTTGCCGGCGCTTGTGCTGTGAGTGCTGAAGCAATGAATGGCGATTTTGTTGTGCACCCCATTTTGTGCTTAAAAAAGGTTTGACAGTATGTGTGTGAACTTGTTAAGATTACGAGACTTAGAAA